>NZ_JBSGVW010000010.1:0-270486 GCF_053608645.1 Streptomyces sp. NPDC055013 | reverse complement strand
GAACGCGCCGGGGCCCGCCCGCGTCGGCCCGAGCCGCGGTCCGACTACCGTCGCTCCGCTTGACCCGCAGGGCCCGGCCTCGCCGCCCAGTTGATCCCGCCGAGGAGATGGCCTCGGAAGCCGGGATCGTCGTAGGCCTCGACGGCGTGGCCGAGCGCCGTGTAGAAGACGCGCCCGGCTCCCTGCGCACGGCACCACACCAGGGGATGGTCCCCACCCATGCCGCCACCGTCGTACGACGACTCGTCGGCGCGGGCCAACACCCTCACCGTGCCTCGGGGGTTGGTGCGGAAGTCGTACCACTCGTCGACGAAGTCCCATACGGCGGGCAGGTGACGGGTGGCCGGGTGCTCGCGGTCCTCGACGACCACCTTGCCCGGCTGGTACTCGGGGTGCCGGTCGAACCGGGCGCCCAACAGCTCGCCGTAGTACGGCCAGTCGTACTCGGTGCAGGCCGCCGCGTGCACTCCGACGAAGCCGCCGCCCGCATCGACGTACGCCGCGAGCCGCTCGCGGCCGGCGGGGGTGATCACCTCGCCGCTGGTGGAGAGGAAGACGACCGCTGCGTAACCGTCGAGGGGTTGCTCGAAGGCTGCCGGGTCCTCCGTGTGGTCGACCTCGAAGTCACCGAGGGTGCGTAGGGCCTCGACGGCGGCCGGGATGGACGCGTGCCGGTAGGCGGTGGTGCGGGTGTGGACGAGCAGTCGCACGGACATGCGGCCGAGCCTAACGGCCCGACGGGCCTGGCTGTTGGGCCACTTCACGCCGACGCGATCGGCGCCTCTCTGCACTGTCCGGGGCTCGCCCTTGGTGGGGCCGGTGCTCGGGGTCGGCGTGGCGGATCCGGGGGTCGGGCGCGCGGGGACGAGTTCACGCGCTGCGACGACCACGACCGGCTGGAGCGACCCCGGAGCCGGCCCCACGCACCCGGGACCCGCGCGCCGACCACACCCGCTCCCCTGACCTGAACCTTGTCCTCGTCCCGGACCCCGCGGACGACGGCCGATGGAGGTGCCCTGCGGGCAGGGTTGCGGGGCCTCGCGTACCGAGGCGTGCGCTTCCCCGCCGACGTCCGCCACGCCTCGGAGCGGGCCATGCACACGCAGGGCGGCCGAGGAGTTCCGGGCCTGAAGCGTGCCGACGAGGCGCGGGTGACGGGACGGGAGTTCGGGATCTGCCGCGGCGGGCGCCTGATCCGAGTGGGCCCCGACGGACGCCGGAGGCCCCCGCGGCAGTCGGACGTGGACGAGTACGACCCCATGAAGATCCATCCGACCCCGTGGGAGGACGGCACGATCATCCACGCCGCGTGACGCTTGCCTTCCGCCGGCGCACAGGTGTTCCTTATCGCGCGCCGCTCTGCGTAGCCTCGGCAGCGATGAACGCCATTCCCGCGCTCCTTGACCATCTCGTCCTCGCGACGCCCGACCTGTCCACCACGGTCGCCGACTTCGCCCGCCGCACCGGCGTGACCCCCGCCCCGGGCGGCGTGCACGTCGGGCTCGGCACCCGCAACTACCTGGTGTCGCTGGGCGGCATGAGCTACCTGGAGATCATCGGGCCGGACCCCGAGCAGTCCGCGCCCGGCGGGCCCCGCCCCTTCGAGGTCGACGGGCTCACCGCCCCGCGCACGGTCACCTGGGCGATCAGCCCGCCCGACCTGGACGCCGCCATCACCGCCGCCCGGAGCCGGGGCTACGATCCCGGCCCGGCGCAGTCGATGAGCCGCCGCAGACCCGACGGCACCCTCCTGGAATGGCGGCTCACCGACGGCGACGACGCCCACCCCTCCGGCCTCGTGCCCTTCCTCATCGACTGGAGCGCCACGGTCCACCCCACCGCCTCGGACCTGCCCACCACCCCCCTGCTGTCCCTGTCCGCGAGCGCCCCCGAGCCGGACGAGATCCGGCCCCTGCTGTCGGCCCTCGGCACGGACCTCGACCTCACGACGGGCCCGGTGGGGATCACTTTCACGGTGGACACGCTTCTGGGGCCGGTGACCTTCGACTGAGGTGTCCGATTCCTTCAAGACCAGCCGGCTCCGGCGTGCCTACCGTGGCCGCATGACTCCACGATTCGATGCCATCGGCCTGGTCGTCTCCGACATGGCCGCCTCTGTCACCTACTACCGGCGCCTCGGGTTCGCGTTCCCCGCGGGCGCCGAGAGCGAGCCGCACGCCGAGGCCGAACTGCCGGGCGGGCTGCGGCTGCTGCTCGACACCGAGCAGACGGTGCGGTCCTTCCTCCCGGAGTGGCAGCCACCCACGGGCGGCGGGCGGCACTCGCTCGCCCTGCGGTGCGACGACCCGGCGGAGGTCGACGCGGTGTACGAGGACCTGGTGGGCGCCGGTTACCACGGCGAGCTCAAGCCGTGGGACGCCTTCTGGGGCCAGCGGTACGCCTCCGTCCACGACCCGGACGGCAACGGCGTCGACCTCTTCGCGCCGCTAGCCGCCGCTCCGGCCGAGTAGCTCACCGAGCGGCACGCCCGCCAACTCCTTGACGTCCCGCGCCAGATGAGCCTGATCGGCGTACCCCGCCCGGACGGCCGTCTCCGCGAAGGCGACGCCGTCCCGAGCCAGTTCGAGCGCGCGTTGCAGTCGCAGGATCCGCGCCAGCGTCTTGGGGCCGTACCCGAACGCGGCCAGGCAGCGACGGTGCAACTGGCGGGCGCCGTAGCCGAGTTGGTCGGCGGTGGCGGAGACGGGGCGGCCCGAGTCGAGGGCGGTGACGACGTGCAGTAGCAACGGGTCCGGCCGCTCCGCGTCGGCGGCCCGCTCCAGCGCCACGTCCTCGAGCGCGGTCACCGGGTCGGCCGAGGCCTCGATACGGCCACGCAGCCGCCGTACCTCCGAGGCCGGCCACAGGTCCGCGAGGTCGACTCGCCGGTCACGCACTTCGTGCGCGGGCACCCCGAGAAAGCCGGGCGCGGTCCCCGGGTAGAACCGCACGCCCGCCCAAGCGGTCGGCTCGTCTCCGGTGACGTACGCACGGGTGTCGGGCCCGGCGACGAGCAGCCGCCCGTCGTTCCAGAGCAGATCCATGCACCCGTCGGGCAGAACCCGCCCCGCACGGGGCTCACCGGGGGTGTTCGTCCACACCACGGCACCAGGCAGCCGGGACGCGCGCTCCGCGTACATAGAGGCGAGGCTACGCCGCAACGCCTTCGGGGGCGCGGGCTGTCTCGGTCTGCGGCTCTGCCGCGTGCCCTACCCCACGACGACCCGGCCGCGATGCTCCTGCGGACTCAGCCCGTAGACCCTCTTGAACGCACTGGACAGCGCAAACGCACTCCCGTACCCGACCCGCCGAGCAATCGCGTCCAGCGTGTCGTCGGTGTCACGCAACGCGTCCGCCGCGAGCGCGAGCCGCCACCCCGTGAGGTACGTCATCGGCGGCTCCCCCACCAGCTCGGTGAAGCGCCGGGCCAGCGCGGCCCGTGACACCCCCGCCTTCGTGGCCAGCGTGGCGACCGTCCAGGGATGCGCGGGGTCGTCCTGGACGAGCCGCAGCACGCGGCCGACCACGGGGTCGGCGAGCGCCGCGTACCAGGCGGGTGCCGCCGCCTCCGGGCGGGAGAACCAGGCCCGGAGCGCGGCGATGACCAGCAGGTCGAGCAGCCGGTCGAGGACTACCTCCTGGCCGGGCTCGTCGCGGACGATCTCCTCCATGAGGTACGGCGTGAGGGGGCAGTCCCACACGTCGGCGGTGAGGGCCAGCAGCGGCGGCAGCGCGTTCAGCAGTCGCCCGCTGACCTCGCCCTGCCACAGATAGGTGCCGATCAGCATCACGGCCGAACCGTCGAGCCGGTCGCCCCAGGTGCGCACGCCGAGGTCCATCGAGCCGTTGAGGGAGCGGCCGTCGGGGTAGCGGCACTCGGCGCCCGGCAGGATCAGGGCCTGGGGTGCGGTGCCGGGGTCGTCGGCGCAGACGTAGGGGTCCGGGCCGCGGGCGATGGCGAGGTCTCCGGGGCGCAGCCGGAGCCGCTCCCCCTGGTCCGGGATCACCCAGGCGTCGCCGCGGACCATGACCATGACGGTGAGCGGGGCGCGGTCCTCGACGCGGACGGCCCACGGCGGCTCGAAACACGCGCGGATCATGAAGGCGCCACGCGCGCGTGGGCCTTCCAGTAGGCCGGCGAGAGCGTCCATGGCCTCAGCGTAGACGTCCGCGCATGGGAATGAGCCGTTCAGCGATGGGCTGTTGGGGCGCCCGCCAGTTGACTTGAGGCATGACGGAAAACGCAGCCGACAAGGCGAACACGCAGCGGATGACGGTAGTGGTGACCGGTGCCTCGGGTCGTACCGGGAGCCGGGTGGCGGAAGCGGCGCGCGAGGCGGGGCTGACGGTACGGGCCGCCTCCCGGGCGCAGGGCTTCGACTGGGAGAACCCGACGACGTGGGCGGAGACCCTGCGCGACGCGGACGCGGCCTACCTGATGTACCCGTCCGACGTCGGCTCCCCGGCGGCGGCGGAGGGCGTCGGCGCGCTCGCGCGGGAGGCCGTCGGCCTCGGCGTACGGCGGCTGGTGCTGCTGTCGGCGCGCGGTGAGGACCAGGCGCTGCCGACCGAGGAGGCGCTGAGGTCGTCCGGCGCGGACTGGACGATCGTACGAGCCTCGTGGTTCGCGCAGAACTTCAGCGAGGGGCCGCTGGTGGAGGGGATGGTCCACGGGGAGCTGGTCTTCCCGGCGGGCGAGGTGCAGGAGCCGTTCGTCGACGTGCGCGACATCGCGGACGTGGTGACGGCGGTGCTGACGTCCGGCGACCGGTTTGTGGGGCGGACGCTGGAGCTGACCGGGCCGCGGCTGCTGTCCTGGCGGGAGGCGGTCGCGGAGATTTCCGAGGCGACGGGCGGCACGATCACGTACACGCCGGTCCCGACGGCGGCCTACGGCGAAGCCCTGGCGGGCTTCGGAGTGCCGCCCGAGGAGGTGGAGCTCCTGGTCGAGGTCTTCGAGACCCTCATGGACGGCCGCAACGCCCAGGTGACGGACGACGTCCGCGAGGTGCTCGGCCGCGCGCCGCGCGACTTCACCGACTTCGTGCGGGAGGCCGCGGCGGCAGGGGCGTGGAAGGCCTGAGGCCCCGCCCTTCGGGCCTACCGGTCCTCCGGCTTGTGCGGCGGATGCGTGTGTGTGCTCTTCACATGCGTCCGCAGCCGCGACGACAGGTCCTCCGGCGGCAGGAAACGCGACCAGCGCTCGGGGAACTCCGACGGCATGTCCGGGTCGTCCGGATCCTGCTCCCGGCTCGCGGCGTGACGGGCCACGTACTCGGCGACCTGCGCCTCGCGCATCCGCTCGTTCGCGGCGCGGGCCGCGGCCGTCGCGGCGGCCGGCCAGACCCGGTCGATCGCGGCGTTGACCGCGGCCCCGACGAGCACGGCGAACGCGGACACGCCGATCCACAGCATGACGGCGACGGCGGCGGCCAGTGAGCCGTAGATCGACGCCCCCTCGATGGTGCTCGTCAGGTAAATGCGCAGCAGGAAGCTGCCCAGCACCCACATGCCGAGGGCGACCAGCGCGCCGGGCACGTCCTCGATCCAGGGTGAGCGGACCGGCACGGACACGTGGTAGAGCGTCGTCAGGAACGCGATCGACAGGACGATCACGACCGGCCAGTACAGGACCTGCACCAAGGTCTCCGACCACGGCACGATCCGCACCACCGCGTCCGGCCCCGCCACCATCAGCGGCAGCGCCACCGAGCCGATCAGCAGCGCCGCGAGGAACAGCAGGAACGCCACCAGCCGGGTCTTGACGATGCCGCGCACGCCGTCGAGCCCGTACATCACGGTGATCGTGTCTATGAAGACGTTCACCGCGCGCGACCCCGACCACAGGGCGAACAGGAAGCCGACGGAGATCACGTCGGGGCGGCCGCCGTTCATCACGTCGTCCAGGATCGGCTGGGCGATCTGGCGCACGCCCTTGTCGGACAGGACGGTGCGGGAGGCCTCCAGGATGTTGGTCTCCAGGCTGGTGATGGTGTCGGTGCCGGTCCAGTCGTCGACGTAACCGAGGAGGCCGATGAGGCTGAGGAGGAGTGGCGGCACGGACAGCAGCGTGAAGAACGCCGCTTCGGCCGCGAGCCCCAGGATGCGGTACTCGATGCAGGAATTGACGGTGTCCTTGAGCAGCAGCCAGGCGGTCCTGCGCTTCGACACGTTCCGGTAGAGGGCACGTGCCCGATGGAGACGGCCGGAGGGCCGCTGGGGGGATTCACTTGCTGGCTGCACGACCTAAAGGTATCCGCCGTACGGGGGCGCACTCTCCGCGGCGCCGGGTGCACGCCCTCGCCACCTGCCCGATCCTGCGCTCCGGTGCCGTGTCAGGGTGGATATCAGCGTTCTACGGAGGGGTAGGTTCACAGTCATGGCAGGCAGCTCGCACACCGTGACCAACCAGCCCCCGCCCCTGGTCGGCTACGACGCCTACACCACCGATCGGGCCCTGAGCTCGGCCGTCGAACGTCATCTCGCCCCTGAGCTGCTGGACGAGGTCCGGGGCGAGCTGTCGGGGCTCGGCAGGTCCTGCGGATCGGCGCAGGCACAGGAGTGGGGGGCGCTGGCCAACGCGAACCCGCCGACGCTGCGCACCCACGACCGCTACGGCCACCGCATCGACGAGGTCGACTTCCACCCGTCCTGGCACCGGCTGCTCGGCAAGGGCGTCGCGGCGGGCCTGACCGCGGCCTGGGTGCGGCCGGGCGGGCATGTGCGGCGGGCGGCCGCGTTCCTGCTGTGGACGCAGATCGAGGCCGGCAACTGCTGCCCGCTGTCCATGACCCATGCGGCGGTGCCCGCGCTGCGCACCGACCCCGAGCTCGCCGCCGTGTGGGAACCGCGGCTGACGTCCATGATCTACGACCGTGAGCTGCGGCCGGCCCGGCTCAAGGCGGGTGCCCTGTTCGGGATGGGCATGACGGAGAAGCAGGGCGGCAGCGACGTCCGGGCCAACACGACGGCCGCACGTCCCCTCCCCGACGGGGAGTCGTACGAGCTGACCGGGCACAAGTGGTTCTGCTCGGCACCCATGTCGGACGGGTTCCTCGTGCTGGCGCAGGCACCGGGCGGCCTCACCTGCCTTCTCGTGCCGCGTGTGCTGGAGGACGGCTCCCGCAACGTGTTCCGCATCCAGCGGCTCAAGGACAAGCTGGGCAACCGCTCGAACGCCTCCGGCGAGGTCGAGTTCGACGGGACGTGGGCGCGCCGGGTCGGTGAGGAGGGGCGCGGGGTGCGCACCATCATCGAGATGGTGGCCGCGACCAGGCTCGACTGTGTGCTGGGCTCGGCGGGGCTGATGCGGCAGGCGGTCGCGCAGGCGATCCACCACTGCACGCACCGCGAGGCGTTCGGCGGGAAACTCGTCGACAAGCCGCTCATGCGCAACGTCCTGGCCGACCTGGCCGTCGAGTCCGAGGCGGCGACCACCCTCGCACTGCGGCTCGCGGCCGCCTACGACGACGGCGGCGAGCAGGAGCGGGCGCTGCTGCGGATCGCGGTGCCGACCGCCAAGTACTGGGTCACCAAGCGGTGTACGCCGCTGACGGTCGAGGCGTCCGAGTGCCTGGGCGGCAACGGGTACGTCGAGGAGTCGGGGATGCCCCGGCTGGTGCGGGAGTCGCCGCTGAACTCCGTCTGGGAGGGGGCGGGCAACGTCCAGGCGCTGGACGTGCTGCGGGCGTTGCAGCGGGAGCCCGCGGCGTTCAACGCCTATCTCCAGGAGGTCGGCAAGGCGCGCGGCGCCGATCACCGGCTGGACGCGGCGATCAAGGGCCTGCTGACCGAACTGGCCGATCTGGAGGGCATCGAGGCCCGCGCGCGGCGCCTGACGGAGCGGCTCGCGCTGGTCCTGCAGGGCTCCCTACTGGTCCGTCACGCACCACCCGAGGTCGCCGACGCGTTCTGCGCCTCGCGGCTGGGCGGCGACGGCGGCGTGGCCTTCGGCACGCTGCCACACACCCTGGACCTGGCGTCGATCGTGGATCGGTCCAGGCCGCAGGCCTGATCGAGGGGCGCGGGGCCGTGTAGATATGCGGCTCCGCCGCGTGAGCGCGACCAGCCACTACGAACCCGCAGCCGCCGACGCGCAGAAAGCCGCACCCCCTGTCGCGAACACGGCCCAACCGTCGGAGACAGGGGTGGTGCTGCGCCGACACGGCACCACCCCTGCGCTTGGCCCGTTCGAGGCCACGAACGCCGCTCGGGACGGCGTTGCTCAAGTCTCAATCAGGCCAGAGCGGTCCACCAGGGTTGCAAGGGGTTGCAACTTGTTGGCGACTGTGTGCGGAGTGTGTCCCTCCGCGTGTGTCGGGCGGCACTATGAGACACACAGTCAAAACGTGGACGAGTCGAACCGGGAGGGACCCTTGGCGCTCTCGCCGACGGACGTGACACAGCTGGCCGTCGTGGACTCCGGGCGGGCCGCGCGGGTCCTCAGCGAGGTCCGCGCGGCCACGCTCGCCGGACAGCGCGCGCCCGTCGCGCCGCGCCCGGTGATCGAGCAGTCCTGGGACCGGATGCTGCGCAGCGGTGTCGATCCGGACCACGACGCCCGGTCCGGGCTGCTGTCGCGCGAGGAGGTCCAGCGGCGCCGGGAGACCACCGCGCTCAAGCATGTCCTGCCGGTGCTGCGCGAGGGTCTGCTGGCCGTCGCGGACATCGCCCACCACATCATGGTCGTCGCCGACGACGAGGGCCGGGTGCTGTGGCGGGAGGGCAACGCCTCCGTGCTGCGCAAGGCCGACAGCCTCGGGTTCGAACTCGGCGCCGACTGGCGGGAGAGCGTCGTCGGGACGAACGGGGTGGGCACGCCCGCCGTGGTGCGCCGGCCCGTGCAGGTCTTCGCCTCCGAGCACTTCCAGCGCTCCCAGACCTCCTGGACCTGCACCGGCGCCCCGATCACGGATCCGCGGGACGGCCGGCTGATCGGCGTGGTGGACGTCAGCGGCCCCCTGGAGACCATGCATCCGGCCACGCTCGCCTGGGTCGACTCGGTGGCCAAGCTCGCCGAGGCCCGGCTGCGGGAGCTGCATCTGAGCTCGCTGGAGCGGTTGCGCGCGGTGGCGGCGCCGGTGCTGGCGCGGCTGCCCGGGCGGGCCCTGGTGGTGGACCGGGACGGCTGGACCGCCGCGGTGAGCGGGATGCCGTACGCGAACAGGATCGCGCTCCCCAAGTCCCTGTCGCCGGGCCGACGGTGGCTGCCGCCGCTCGGCCTGTGCTCGGTGGAGCCGCTGGCGGGCGGCTGGCTGCTGCGGGCCTCCGAGGAGCCGGTGCCGCCGGGGGCGACGCGGATCGCGCTGGACCTGACGCAGCCGCGCCGCTGGTCGGTGACGGTGTCCGGCAGTGCGGGCTCCTGGAGCCATGAACTGAGTCCCCGGCACGCCGAGTTGCTCTATCTGCTGGCCCTGAACCGGGCCGGCCGCAGCGCGGCGGGGCTGGCGGAGGACGTGTTCGGCGACCCGGGCCGTACGGTGACGGTGCGGGCCGAGATGTCGCGGGTACGGCGCTACCTCGGGGGCTTTCTGGAGCACCGGCCGTACCGCTTCCACGAGGACACCGAGGTCGAGGTGCTGCTGCCCGACGACCCGCGCGATCTGCTGCCGTATTCGACGGCGCCCGCGGTGGTGCGCGGCCGGATCTCGGCCGATCTGCCCTGACTGGCGTGTGTCTTCCGCATATTTACGGGGTCTTAGTCCGCAAGCGTGCCCATCTGCCGTAGCATCCCTGTACGGGCCGCCCCACCTGCTCCTTTGGTCAACGCACAGACCAATGGCCGCAGTTGGCCCGCCTCGGGAGGTTTGATGAAGCACCGCGGCAGACACCGTAGACGCAAGCAGGGCCGTGCCGTGCGCGCGTTCCTCGCCGGCACCGCCCTCGCGCTCACCGCAGCCGCCACGATGATCAGTGCCTCGCAGGCGACGGTCGGTGACAACCCCGGGGCGCTGGAGCCTCTCACCAGGGCCGCCGACACCCGCGCGCTCCGCCTCCAGGAGCAGTTGGTGCCGCGGGCCACCCTCGACGAACTCGCCGCCGGGATGGGCAAGCCGGTCGGCGTCCGTGCCGTCCTGGAAACCGCCGACCGCAGCCTGCGCCCCGAGGACGGCTGTACGGCCGGCCGGCGCACCGCGTTGCCGGTCGCGCCGACGGCCTCACGCGCGTACTGCTGGGACGCCGCCGACACCCGGGCCTGGCGGGCGGGGGCGGTCACCACCTCCGGGGACGCCGACGACGACGGCTGGTGGAACGACAACCGGGTGCTGCTCTCCGGCTGGAGTCAGGGCACCGCCGACCAGGGTCTCGCCCGGGTCGCCTTCGTCGACGCGAACGACCTGGCCCGCCTTCGGTACGCGTCGGTCCTCCTCGTCGTCCCGGTGGACGGTGGGCGCGACTACCGCGCCCTGAGCTCCCGACTCTCCGGGATGGTCTGGTACCAGGACAAGCTGCTGGTCACGGCCGCCGACGGGCTGTACGTGTACGACATGAACCGCGTCCAGCGCACCACGGTCGACAGCACCGCGGTGGGCCGCGTGGACGAGGGCTGGTCGGCCCACGGCCACCGCTTCGTCCTGCCGGCCGTCGGCTCGTACCGACTGACCGGCGGGAGCGCCGCCCCGCGCCTCGGCGGCATCTCCCTGGACCGCAGCACGGCACCGGACAGCCTGGTCGCGAGCGAGTGGACCGCCGCCGACAGCGACCGGCCCGCCCGCCTGTGGCGCTACGACTTCAGCAAGGACCCGGCCCGTCCCGGCCTGCCGGCCGTCGATGCCACCGGAGCCGTGCGCACGGTCGAGGCGTACCGGACGGAGGCCTCCGGCATCGAGGGGGTCCTGTCGCACCGGGCGTCCGCAGCGGACCGCTCCGACTGGTACCTGGGCCGTGCGCCGGCCCCCACGGACCGCCACGGCAGCCTCTGGCGCCAGGACACCGAGGGAGCGGAGGCAACTCGCTGCGGCTCGGAGAGCGCCCCCCGGTGCTGGGGCGCCCAGGCCGGTCCCCTGTCCTACTGGGAGGCGACGGGCGACGTCTGGTCCCAGTCGGGCCGGATGCTGTTCGCGGTGCCGCTGGAGTCGATCGACGAGTCGCTGGGGTAGCCACCCGGCACGGGCGGCCCGCGTGGACGCCGATCGACAGACCCTGCACGCGGATGATTCCCTGGCCGCCATGACCAACATCCCCGTGACCACCTGGTCCCTGGAGCAGAACTCACCCGCCGACCTCCTCCCGGCCGCCGCCCCGGAGGGGGACGTACGGATCGTGCGGGCCGAGGTGCCCTCTCCCGAGTTCAGCCGGTTTCTGTACGCGTCCGTGGGCGGGGACATCCGGTGGATCGACCGGCTCGGCTGGACGTACGCGCAGTGGCAGGAGCATCTGGAGCGTCCGGGCGTCGAGACGTGGGTGGCCTACGACCGCGGGACGCCGGCGGGGTACGTGGAGCTGGAGGCGCAGGACGACGGGGTCGTGGAGATCGTCTACTTCGGCCTGATTCCGGCCTTCCGCGGGCGGCGGATCGGTGGGCATCTGCTGGCGTACGGCGCGGCCCGCGCCTGGGACCTGGCGGAACGCCGGCCGGAGCTGGACCGGACGAAGCGGGTGTGGCTGCATACCTGCAGCAAGGACGGGGAGCACGCCATGGACAACTACCTGCGCCGCGGCTTCACGCTCTTCGACACCAAGGTCGAGGAGGAGACCGAGGCGGCCACGCCCGGACCGTGGCCCGGGGCGTACCCTGGCTGAGCTGGGCAGAAACAGCCGATACGGGCCATGTGACCGACGACACCCTTGTCTCACTCTACGGGACAAGGGTGTCCGCATGTCGGACGAAGCTGGACTGTGTCCAGATCGCCATGCCACGCTTCCGTCATGTCTGGAACTGGAATTGCCTTGGTGAGTCGGCGGCACGTCGACCTCGGCCGCATGTCCAGCGCCATCTGTCCGGTGCGCTGACAGCCTCACAGCGCCCGACATCTCCCTCTTTTCGCTTCATTCCCGCGCAACGACGCGCTCCTATGCCCATGCGCCCGTACGCGCAGGTCAGAGCCGCATTCCCGCCTGTCCCGAAGGACGTAACCACCATGGCCGCCACCCCGCAGAAGCCTGCCGCCGCGACTCCCCGCCGCAAGGTGAGCCGTCACCGCGGTGAGGGCCAGTGGGCCGCGGGACATTTCACCCCGCTCAACGGCAACGAACAGTTCAAGAAGGACGATGACGGTCTCAATGTGCGGACACGCATTGAGACGATCTACTCGAAGCGCGGCTTCGACTCGATCGACCCCAACGACCTGCGCGGACGTATGCGCTGGTGGGGCCTCTACACCCAGCGCAAGCCCGGGATCGACGGCGGCAAGACCGCGATCCTGGAGCCGGAGGAGCTGGACGACAAGTACTTCATGCTGCGCGTCAGGATCGACGGCGGCCGTCTCACCACGCAGCAGCTGCGGGTGATCGGTGAGATCTCGGAGGAGTTCGCGCGCGGCAGCGCGGACATCACCGACCGGCAGAACATCCAGCTGCACTGGATCCGCATCGAGGACGTGCCGGAGATCTGGGACCGGCTGGAGGCCGTCGGTCTGTCCACCACCGAGGCCTGCGGCGACTGCCCGCGTGTCGTCATCGGCTCGCCGGTCGCCGGTATCGCCGAGGACGAGATCATCGACGGCACCTGGGCGATCGACGAGATCCACGACCGCTACATCGGCAGCAAGGAATTCTCCAACCTGCCCCGCAAGTTCAAGACGGCGATCTCCGGCTCCCCGCTGCTCGACGTCGTCCACGAGATCAACGACGTGGCGTTCGTCGGTGTCGAGCACCCCGAGCACGGCCCCGGCTTCGACCTGTGGGTCGGCGGCGGCCTGTCCACCAACCCGAAGATCGGCGTCCGCCTCGGCGCCTGGGTACCGCTGGAGGAGGTGCCGGACGCGTGGGCGGGCGTGATCGGCATCTTCCGGGACTACGGCTACCGGCGTCTGCGTACGCGCGCACGTCTGAAGTTCCTGGTCGCCGACTGGGGCCCGGAGAAGTTCCGCCAGATCCTGGAGGACGAGTACCTGGGGCGCAAGCTCGTCGACGGCCCCGCGCCGGCCGAGCCGACGGAGCGCTGGCGTGACCACGTCGGGGTGCACCGACAGCAGGACGGCCGTTTCTACGTCGGTTTCGCGCCGCGCGTCGGCCGCGTCGACGGTGCCACGCTGACGAAGATCGCCGAGGTGGCGGAGGCGCACGGCTCGGGCCGGGTGCGGACCACCGTCGAGCAGAAGATGATCGTCCTCGACGTCGAGGAGGCGCAGGTCGAGCCGCTGGTCGAGGCCCTGGAGGCGCTGGACCTGACGGCCAGGCCGTCCGCGTTCCGGCGCGGCACCATGGCCTGCACCGGCATCGAGTACTGCAAGCTCGCGATCGTCGAGACCAAGGCGCGCGGCGCCGCCCTGATCGACGAGCTGGAGCGCCGGATCCCGGACTTCGACGAGCCGATCACCATCAACCTCAACGGCTGCCCGAACGCCTGCGCCCGTATCCAGGTCGCGGACATCGGTCTCAAGGGGCAGCTGGTCCTGAACGACGAGGGCGAGCAGGTCGAGGGCTACCAGGTGCACCTGGGCGGCGCGCTCGGTCTGCAGGCCGGGTTCGGGCGCAAGGTGCGTGGCCTGAAGGTCACGTCCGACGAGCTGCCCGACTACGTCGAGCGTGTCCTCAAGCGCTTCCAGGACGAGCGCGAGGACGGCGAGCGCTTCGCCACCTGGGTCACCCGCGCGTCCGAGGAGGCCCTCTCATGAGCGAGCGGGCCGCCCCCTTCTACTGCCCCTACTGCGGCGACGAGGACCTCCGTCCGAGCGAGCAGGGCCACGGCGCATGGGAATGCGCGGCGTGCAACCGCGCATTCCAGTTGAAGTTCCTCGGGCTGCTCGCCCGGGGCCTTCAGCACAACGACGCAGGGGGAGAGGAGATATGACCGCGATTCAGGAAGAGCGCACGACAGAGGACCTCAAGGCGCTCGCCGAGCAGGCGGGCCGTGATCTGGAGGACGCTTCCGCGCTGGAGATCCTCCAGTGGGCGGTCGACACCTTCGGCAAGCGCTTCTGTGTGACCTCGTCGATGGAGGACGCGGTGGTCGCCCACCTCGCCTCCCGCGCGATGCCCGGCGTCGACGTCGTGTTCCTGGACACCGGCTACCACTTCGAGGAGACCATCGGCACCCGCGACGCGGTCGAGGCCGTGATGGACGTCAACGTCATCACGCTCACCCCGCGCCGGACGGTCGCCGAGCAGGACGCGCAGTACGGGCCCAAGCTGCACGACCGCGACCCCGACCTGTGCTGCAAGCTGCGCAAGGTCGAGCCGCTGGAGCGAGGCCTGAAGGACTATGTCGCCTGGGCGACCGGGCTGCGCCGCGACGAGTCGCCGACCCGGGCGAACACCCCGGTCGTCGGCTGGGACGACAAGCGCCGGAAGGTGAAGATCTCCCCGATCGCCCGCTGGACCCAGGACGACGTGGACGCGTATGTCACCGAACACGGTGTCCTGACCAACCCGCTGCTGATGGACGGGTACGCCTCCGTCGGCTGCGCCCCCTGCACCCGCCGGGTCCTCGAGGGCGAGGACGCGCGCGCCGGCCGCTGGGCGGGCAACACCAAGACCGAGTGCGGGCTGCACGGCTGACCCATGACTGAGCTTTCTACGTTTCCTGCGAATGGGGAGAACCACGTGACGAGCGGAGCCACCGTCTGGCTCACGGGTCTGCCGAGCGCCGGCAAGACCACCATCGCCTACGAACTGGCCGGCCGGCTCCGCGCGGAGGGCCACCGCGTCGAGGTGCTCGACGGCGACGAGATCCGCGAGTTCATCTCGGCGGGCCTCGGCTTCAGCCGCGAGGACCGGCACACCAACGTGCAGCGCATCGGCTTTCTGGCCGAACTGCTCGCGCGCAACGGCGTGATGGCGCTCGTCCCGGTGATCGCGCCCTACGCCGACAGCCGCGAGGCGGTGCGCAAGCGTCACCAGGAGAACGGGACGCCGTACCTCGAGGTGCATGTGGCCACGCCGGTCGACGTGTGCTCCGTACGCGACGTGAAGGGCCTGTACGCCAAGCAGGCCGCGGGCGAGCTGACGGGCCTGACCGGGGTCGACGACCCGTACGAGGCACCCGAGTCGCCCGATCTGCGCATCGAGTCCCAGAACCAGACCGTCCAGGAATCCGCGGGCGCGGTCCACGCGCTGCTCACCGAGAGGGGACTGGCATGACGACGACCGTTGCCACGGTCAAGGGGGGCGAGGACGGTACGGACTCCCCGTACGCCCTCTCCCACCTGGACGCGCTGGAGTCCGAGGCCGTCCACATCTTCCGTGAGGTGGCGGGTGAGTTCGAGCGGCCGGTGATCCTGTTCTCCGGCGGCAAGGACTCCATCGTCATGCTGCACCTGGCGCTGAAGGCCTTCGCTCCCGCGGCGGTCCCGTTCACGCTGCTGCATGTGGACACCGGGCACAACTTCCCCGAGGTCATCGAGTACCGCGACCGCACGGTCGAGAAGCACAACCTGCGGCTGCACGTCGCGTCGGTGCAGGACTACATCGACCGGGGAGTCCTCAAGGAGCGCCCGGACGGCACCCGCAACCCGCTGCAGACGGTGCCGCTGACGGAGAAGATCCAGAGCGAGCGGTTCGACGCGGTGTTCGGCGGCGGGCGCAGGGACGAGGAGAAGGCGCGGGCCAAGGAGCGCGTCTTCTCGCTGCGGGACGAGTTCTCGCAGTGGGACCCGCGGCGCCAGCGGCCCGAGCTGTGGAATCTCTACAACGGCCGTCACGCGCCCGGCGAGCACGTGCGTGTGTTCCCGCTGTCCAACTGGACCGAGCTGGACGTGTGGCAGTACATCGCCCGCGAGGGCATCGAGCTGCCGGACATCTACTTCGCTCACGAGCGCGACGTGTTCGCCCGCAACGGCATGTGGCTGACCGCCGGCGAGTGGGGCGGGCCCAAGGACGGCGAGACCGTCGAGAAGCGGCTCATCCGCTACCGCACCGTCGGCGACATGTCCTGCACGGGCGCCGTGGATTCGGACGCGGTGACCCTGGAGCAGGTCATCACCGAGATCGCCGCGTCCCGGCTCACCGAGCGCGGCGCCACCCGCGCCGACGACAAGATGTCCGAGGCCGCGATGGAAGACCGTAAGCGCGAGGGGTACTTCTAAGCATGAGCACGATCACGACCGAGGAGCTCTCGGCCACCACCCTGCTGCGGTTCGCCACGGCCGGTTCGGTCGACGACGGCAAGTCGACGCTGGTGGGCAGGCTGCTGCACGACTCCAAGTCGGTGCTGACCGACCAGCTGGAGGCCGTGGAGCACGCCTCCCGCAACCGCGGCCAGGACGCCCCCGACCTCGCACTGCTCACCGACGGCCTGCGCGCCGAGCGCGAGCAGGGCATCACCATCGACGTGGCCTACCGCTACTTCGCCACACCCCGGCGCAGGTTCATCCTCGCCGACACCCCCGGCCACGTGCAGTACACCCGCAACATGGTCACCGGCGCCTCCACGGCGGAGCTGACGGTGATCCTGGTCGACGCCCGCAACGGTGTCGTCGAGCAGACCCGCCGGCACGCCGCGATCGCCGCGCTGCTGCGGGTGCCGCACGTCGTGCTCGCCGTGAACAAGATGGACCTGGTCGACTACCAGGAGTCGGTGTTCGCCGCCATCGCCGAGGAGTTCACCGCGTACGCGCTCGAGCTGGGTGTCCCGGAGATCACCGCGATCCCGATCTCGGCGCTGGCCGGCGACAACGTGGTGGACCCGTCCGCGAACATGGACTGGTACGGCGGCCCGACCTTCCTGGAACACCTGGAGACGGTGCCGGTCAGCCACGATCTGAGCCACTGCCACGCGCGGCTGCCCGTGCAGTACGTGATCCGGCCGCAGAGCGCCGAGCACCCCGACTACCGCGGCTACGCCGGGCAGATCGCCGCCGGTTCGTTCCGGGTCGGCGAGTCGGTGACGGTGCTGCCGTCGGGCCGTACGTCGAAGATCTCCGGTATCGACCTGCTGGGCGAGCCCGTCGACGTCGCCTGGACCACCCAGTCGGTGACCCTCCTGCTGGAGGACGACATCGACATCTCACGCGGTGACCTGATCGTGCCGGCCAAGGACGCGCCCGCGACCACGCAGGACATCGAGGCCACCGTCTGCCATGTCGCCGACGCCGCGCTGACCGTCGGCCACCGGGTGCTACTCAAGCACGGCACCCGCACGGTCAAGGCGATCGTCAAGGACATCCCGTCCCGGCTCACGCTCGACGACCTGTCCCTGCACCCGCACCCCGGGCAGCTCGTCGCCAACGACATCGGCCGCGTCAAGATCCGCACCGCCGAGCCCCTGCCCGTCGACTCCTACGCCGACTCCCGCCGCACCGGCTCGTTCATCCTGATCGACCCCAACGACGGCACGACGTTGACCGCGGGCATGGTCGGCGAGTCGTTCGCCTCGCCGGAGCCGGTCAAGGACGAGGCCGAAGACGACGGGTGGGACTTCTGACATGAGGCCCCTCGACTACTTCTCCACGTTCGCGAAGGAGGGCGGCCGCGTCGGCAGCGGCGCCCTCGGAAGCGGGCAGGGCGGAGTGCCGCGATGTGTGCGCTGACCTGCGTGCACCGTATGCGCGCCGCTCCGTACGAACCTGCCGACTCCCCGGCCACGACCTGAATCGGGCGTGAGCGCCGGGCCACCGAGAGGAACACCTCCCGTGCCTGCCACCCCCGCCCTGCGACGGACCCTCGCCGTCCTGGCCGCGCTGCCGCTGCTGGCCCTCGCGGCCTGCGGCTACGGCTCGCAGGCCAAGGAGAACACCGAGCAGGCCATCGCGGGGGCACCCAAGGTCGACGGCCTGGACTCGGTGAAGATCGGCTACTTCGGGAACCTCACCCATGCCACCGCGTTGGTGGGCCGGCACGAGGACCTGTTCCAGAAGGAGCTGGGCGGCACGACGGCGGAGTACGCCACGTTCAACGCCGGTCCCTCGGAGATCGAGGCGCTGAACTCCGGCTCCATCGACATCGGCTGGATCGGCCCGAGCCCTGCGATCAACGGCTACATCAAGTCGGGCGGGAAGAACCTGCGGGTCATCTCGGGGTCGGCCTCGGGCGGGGTGAAGCTCGTGGTCAACCCGGAGAAGGTCAAGTCCCTGAAGGACGTCAAGGGCAAGAAGATCGCCACGCCTCAGCTCGGCAACACCCAGGACGTGGCGTTCCTCAACTGGATCTCCGAGCAGGGCTGGAAGGTCGACGCGGAGAGCGGCCAGGGTGACGTCTCGGTCGTCCGCACCGACAACAAGATCACGCCGGACGCCTACAAGTCCGGCTCGGTCGACGGCGCGTGGGTGCCCGAGCCGACCGCGTCCAAGCTGGTCGCCGAGGGCGGCAAGGTGCTCCTCGACGAGGCCGACCTGTGGCCCGACAAGAAGTTCGTGATCACGAACGTGATCGTGTCGCAGAGCTTCCTGAAGGAGCACCCGAAGGCCGTGGAGGCCGTGTTGCGCGCCTCGGTGAAGACGAACAAGTGGATCGACGCGAACCCGGACAAGGCGAAGGCCGCGGCGAACGCGCAGCTCGAGGCCGACACCGGCAAGCCACTGCCCGCCGACGTGCTCGACCCGGCATGGCAGTCCATCCAGGTCACCGACGACCCGCTCGCGGCCACGCTGAACACCGAGGCCGAACACGCGGTCAAGGCGGGGCTGCTGCAGAAGCCGGCCCTGACCGGCATCTACGACCTGGCCCCACTGAACAAGGTCCTCAAGGCCGAGGGCGAGCCCGAAGTCGACGACGCCGGCCTCGGCGTCGAGTAACCACCGCACCCGATGAGTTCACAGGAGGTGACGACCATGGCAACCGCCCTCGCCAAGGCCGCCGACACGGTTACGTCCGTGGAGCAGGCCGCGCGTATCGAGCACGTCTCGAAGTCCTTCGCCGGCCCCGCCGGGCAGCAGCTCGTCCTCGACGACATCACGCTCGATGTCGCACCCGGCGAGTTCGTCACCCTCCTCGGGGCATCCGGCTGCGGCAAGTCGACGCTGCTCAACCTCGTCGCCGGACTGGACGAGCCCAGCGCGGGCGGCATCACGACCGACGGCCGCCCGGCGCTGATGTTCCAGGAGCACGCGCTCTTCCCGTGGCTGACCGCGGGCAAGAACATCGAACTCGCCCTCAAACTCAGGGGCGTACCCAAGAACGAGCGCCGCGAGCGCGCCGAGGAACTCCTCGAGCTGGTCCGCCTCAAGGGGGCGCACGGCAAGCGGGTGCACGAGCTGTCCGGCGGTATGCGCCAGCGCGTCGCCCTGGCCCGCGCGCTCGCCCAGGACAGCAAGCTGCTGCTGATGGACGAGCCGTTCGCCGCGCTGGACGCCATCACCCGTGACGTCCTGCACGACGAACTGACCCGCATCTGGCGCGAGACGCAGGTCTCCGTCCTGTTCGTCACGCACAACGTGCGCGAGGCGGTCCGCCTTGCCCAGCGGGTGGTGCTGCTGTCCTCGCGGCCCGGCCGGATCGCCCGGGAGTGGACGGTGGACATCCCGCACCCGCGTCGTATCGAGGACACCGCGGTCGCCGAGCTGTCCGTCGAGATCACCGAAGAACTGCGTGGGGAGATCCGCCGTCATGGCCAGCACTGAGACGACCGTCAAGGACGGCAACGATCTCGCCGGACTCGAAGCCGGCCTGGACGCCCTGGAGACGGTCCAGACGGGCCGGACGCCGTTCCGGAAGACCCTGACGCAGAAGGTCCTGCCGCCCATCGCCGCCATCGCCCTGGTGCTGGTGGTCTGGCAACTGCTGATCTCCACCGGTGTCGCGGACGACCCGACCAAGCTGCCCTCACCGTCCGACGTGTGGGCCGAGCTGCGTGAGGCGTGGCTTCAGGGCACCCTCCACGAGTACGTCTGGACGTCCGTCTCACGCGGCCTGCTCGGCTTCCTGCTCGCCCTCGCGATCGGCACGCCGCTCGGTCTGGTGGTGGCACGGGTGCGGTTCGTGCGGGCCGCGATCGGGCCGATCCTGTCCGGTCTGCAGTCCCTCCCCTCGGTCGCCTGGGTACCGCCCGCGGTGATCTGGCTGGGCCTGAACGACAAGATGATGTTCGCGGTGATCCTGCTCGGCGCGGTCCCCTCCATCGCCAACGGCCTGGTGTCGGGCGTCGACCAGGTGCCGCCGCTGTTCCTGCGCGCGGGCCGCACCCTGGGCGCGACCGGGCTCAAGGGCACCTGGCACATCGTGATGCCGGCCGCGCTGCCCGGTTACCTGGCCGGCCTGAAGCAGGGCTGGGCCTTCTCCTGGCGGTCTCTCATGGCCGCGGAGATCATCGCCTCCTCCCCCGACCTCGGTGTGGGGCTGGGCCAGCTGCTGGAGAACGGCCGCAACACCAGCTCCATGTCCATGGTCTTCTTCGCCATCCTCCTCATCCTGATCGTCGGCATCGCCATCGACCTGCTCATCTTCAGCCCGCTGGAGCGGTCGGTACTGCGCAGCCGCGGTCTGCTGCCAAGGAGCTGACGCCTGTGTTCACGAAGCCGGTTCTTCTGGTCATCGCCCACGGCAGCCGCGACCCGCGGCACGCCGCGACGGTGCATGCCCTGGTACGGCGGGTGCGCTCGCTGCGCCCGGACGTCCGGGTGGAGACCGGCTTCCTGGACTTCAACATCCCGTCCGTGCAGGGGGTGCTGGAGTCGCTGGCGGCTCAGGGCGTCCGTGACGTCGTGGCCCTGCCGCTGCTGCTGACGCGCGCGTTCCACGCGAAGGCCGACATCCCCGCGGTGCTGCGGGACGCGCCGCGCCGGCTGCGGATCCGCCAGGCGGAGGTGCTGGGCCCGTCGCCGCTGCTCATGGCGGCGTTGGAACGGCGCCTGTACGAGGCGGGTCTGACGCCCGCCGACAAGTCCTCGACCGGGGTCGTGCTGGCCTCGGCGGGGTCCACCGACCCGGAGGCGATCGCAGTGATCGCAGAAATCGCGCGGGAGTGGCGGCACACCGGTTGGTGCGCCGTGCGGCCTGCGTTCGCCTCCGCATCTCTCCCCCGCACCGCGGACGCGGTACGCGAGCTGCGGGAACTCGGCTGCGAGCGGGTGGCCGTGGCTCCGTACGTCCTGGCCCCCGGCTTCCTGCCCGACCGCATCGCGCGGGGCGCGGCCGGGGCGGACGTCCTGGCGGACGTGCTCGGCGCGGCGCCCGAAGTGGCGCGGGTGCTGCTGGAACGGTACGACGCCGCGCGGGTGCCGGTGCTTGCGGCCGTGGGCGCCTGAGCCGGCCTCAGCCGTAGGGTTCGGCCTCGTCCTCGCCCGGTACCTGGACCGCCGCCTCGTCGGCCAACCGCACCAGCTCCCCCACCGGCATCGACCCCGCCGCCCGTCGCTCGCGCGCGAAGGTGTTGGCGAGGCGTTGCAGGAGGTCGTTCAGCGGGGTCGGTACGCCGTGCAGGCGGCCCAGCAGGGCGATCTCCCCGTTGAGGTAGTCGGCCTCGATGGTGCCGGTGCCCCGGGTCAGGGACTGCCAGGAGGAGCCGCCGCCGCGCGGGGCGCCGTCGAGCGGGACGAGGGTGACCTTGTCGCCCCGTGCGGCCTGCTGTTCCTCGGCGCTCGCATACGGGATCCCCGCGGCGTCGAGCACGGCCGTGCCCTCGGCCCGCACCCGCCGCAGCAGCGCCGCGGCCTCCTCGGTGTCGACGGGGCCGGTCACCGCCTCCAGGGCATTGCCGAGGTTGGACAGCAGCTTGGCGTACTGCCAGCGCGCCACGTCCGCCACGACCGGTGCCTCGAAGTGCGACTTCTCCAGGTCGGCGGCGATGAGGCGGACAGTCTCATCGGTGCCGTGAGGGTGGCGGCCGAGATGGAGGATGCCGGTGAGGGGGCTGCCGGGCGCGGAGACCACGCCGGGTTCGACGTACGTCGACGGCAGCCAGACGCAGACGCCGTACACCCGCCGGAACATCCGCAGGGCGAGGCGTTGGCTCTCGACGCCGTTCTGAGCGCAGAGCAGGGGCAGCCGCTCGGCCGCCGTTCCGCCGCCCGTGACCGGAACCGGTCCCCACGTCTGCAGTGCGGCGGCGCTGTCCTGTGTCTTCACGGCGAGGACGAGGACGTCGTCGGGGCGGAGCTCCCCCAGCGCGGCCGGTCCGTCGGCGACCGGCAGACGACGGGTCAGCTCCCCCTCGGGCACCCTGAGGCGCAGGCCGTGGTCCCGTAGGGCCTCGACGTGGGCACCCCGAGCGACCAGCACGACCTCGTGCCCCGCGCCTGCGAGCCGTCCGCCTATGACGCCGCCGACGGCGCCTGCTCCGATGATGACGTAGCGCACGGTCACTCTCCCTCGGGGCTGAACGGCGTTCCCTGGTGGAAGTACATCTGCCATCCGTCGTCGGTTCGGCGCCAAAGGGAACTGCGGTGTGCGTGACCGCCGTTGTACTCCGTGTCGAAGGTGAGGTGGACGACGTCGGGCGCCAGCCGGACGCCCTGTATCCCGGAGGTGACGACGTACCGGTGCGGATCGGTGTCCACGGGCAGGCGGGCCGTGGTCGATGCCCGGTCCCAGCGCCGTCCCGACGAACCGAACTCGTGGAACTCCGGGTGCAGCAGCGACCCGAGCAGTTCGGGCGAGCGGCGGATTTCGGGGTCCAGCAGCCTCAGTTCGCCCTCGATGGCGGCCTTCACGGCGGATTCGTGCTCAGTCACCGGTCATCTCCACAAGTTTGACGACTGTGTTCCAGTTACGGCTGGTGGCGATCAAACCCTTGTTGAGCCGGGGCCGCGACAGAATTTCGGCGAGCTTGGAGCGGCCCAGGCCATTCGGGGCGTACAGGTACACCGCGCGGTCGCCGAGGCGGAACTCCTCCGGGAGGTAGGCGGCCTGGTCGATCTCCGCGAATCGCTCGGCGTCGACCAGGGCGGAGCAGTAGGTGACGTGGAGCTGCTTGCCTTCCAACTCGGCTGCGGGGAACGGGCAGTTGTCGGCGATCGCCCGGAGGTAGGCGTGGTCGCGCACGATCACGTCCACGGGGAAGCCGAAGTGCGTCTCGATCGCCGACGCGAGTTCCACGGCCAGGGACTCCTCGTCGCCGTGGTCGGTGGCGAAGACCGCCTGGCCGCTCTGGAGGTAGGTGCGTACGCCGTCGTGACCGAGGCCGGTCATCAGGGTGCGCAGGTCGGCCATCGGGACTTTTCTGCTGCCGCCCACGTTGATTCCGCGCAGCAGCGCCGCATACGTCGTCATCCGGCCACCCTAAGGCGATCCGGTCGGCGCCGAGGCGGCCGTCGTGCCCCGTGGGGGTGGGCACGATGGCCGCCCGGACCCGTAAGTTACTCACCGGTCAGCATCGAGCACAAGGTTTCGGCCCTGATCGTCACCCCCGACACCGCCGGATAGTTGTAGGGGACCCTCATCCTCCCCAGTGGGGAGGGCTCCCGGGCCGGGGGGATGAGTTCTGGCCTCTGCCTTTCACCGAGCAGCAGGAGGAGATGGCTTTATCCGGCCCATACCTTCGAAACGAAAGGGGCGGCAGGGGGCCGCCACCGCAACCAAGGGGGCAAGCCCGTCATGGGGAACCGAGACACACGCGTGCGGGGCCTCGCCGCCCGCGCCGGCGGCTGGAGCGCCCGCCATCGATGGGCTGCCGTCGGCATCTGGGTGCTGTTCGTCGTACTGGCGATGGGCCTCGGTTCGGCGGCCGGCCGGGTCGACGTCAAGGACAGCGACCAGCTGAAGGGCGAGACGCACACCGCCGCCAAGATCATCGAGGACGCCGGGATCGAGGAGCCGGCCGGTGAGACCGTCCTGATTCAGGCCAAGGGCGGTTCGCTCAAGGCCACCGACAGCGAGTTCCGGAACGCCGTCACCGCGGTCGTCAAGGCCGTCGAGGGCACCGGCAAGGTCACCGATGTGACATCGCCGTACGACACGCAGACGATCTCGAAGGACGGACGCAGCGCGCTCGTGCAGTTCGACATCCGCGGCGAGTCGGACACCGCGGGTGAGCGTGTGGAGCCGGTGCTGAAGGCGGTCGAGGACGTCCAGAAGGACCATGAGTCGCTGCGGATCGAGGAGATCGGCGGCGCCAGCATGATGAAGACGTTCGACGACGCGTTCGGGGACGACTTCCAGAAGGCCGAGTACTCCGCGGTGCCGGTGGCCCTCGGCATTCTGCTCATCGCCTTCGGCGCACTGGTGGCGGCCCTGCTGCCGGTACTGCTGGCGGTCACGGCGATCATGGCGACGATGGGCCTGATGGGCCTCGTCAGCCATGTGATGCCGATGAGCGACACCGCGAACTCGGTGATGCTGCTGGTCGGTCTGGCCGTCGGCGTCGACTACTGCCTGTTCTATCTGCGCCGTGAGCGCGAGGAGCGCGAGGCAGGCCGGGACGCGCAGACCGCCCTGAGGGTCGCCGCCGCCACCAGCGGCCGCGCGATCATCGTCTCCGGTGTCACGGTGTGCGTGGCGATGGCGGGCATGCTGTTCACCGGTCTCGCCGAGTTCGAGGCGATGGGCCTGGCCTCGCTGATGGTCGTGGCGGTCGCCATGGTCGGGTCGGTGACGGTGCTTCCGGCGCTGCTGTCGCTGCTGGGCGAGCGGGTCGAGAAGGGCAAGATCCCCTTCCTGCACCCGCAGAGCAAGCTCCGCCGCAACCGGGGGCGGGGCAACCGCGAGAGCCGGTTCTGGACGGCCGTACTCAAGGGCGTCCTCGCCCGGCCGGTGATCTCGGTCGTCGTCGCGGCGGGTGCGCTGCTCGCCATCGCGGCGCCGGCGGTCGGCATGAAGACCCAGAACCTCACGCTGGACCAGGAGTTCGGCGACTCGCTGCCGATCGTGCAGACGTACAACCGCGTCAACGAGGCCTTCCCGGGCGGTTCCGAGCCGGCCGAGGTGGTCGTCAAGGCGGATGACATCAACGCTCCCGAGGTGAAGTCCGCGCTCGCCGACTTCCGTGACCGGGCGATCAGTTCGGGTGCCTCGCGCGGTCCGGTCGAGATCAAGCTGCACGACGATCAGAACGTCGCCTTCGTGTACGTCCCGCTGGTCGGCGGCTCCGACCTCGACAAGGCGGGCGCGAGCCTGGACAAGCTGCGCGACGCCGTGCGGCCCGCCACGCTCGGCAAGGTCGACGGCGTCGAGGCGCCGATCACCGGACAGGTCGCCGGTTCGAAGGACTTCAACGACCAGCTGGCCGGCGCGGTCGTCCCGGTGTTCGCGTTCGTCGTGGTCTTCGCCTTCGGGCTGATGCTGCTGTCCTTCCGCTCGCTGACGGTCGCGATCACCTCGATCGTGCTGAACCTGCTGTCGGTGGGCGCGGCGTACGGCATCCTCGTCGGCGTCTTCCAGCACGGCTGGGGCGCGTCGCTGGTGGGTGCGGAGGGCGTCGGCGCCATCGTCACCTGGCTGCCGCTGTTCCTCTTCGTGATCCTGTTCGGCCTGTCGATGGACTACCACGTGTTCGTGGTCTCGCGAATCCGCGAGGCGCGGCTGCGCGGCCGTACGACGAAGGACGCGATCCAGCACGGTGTGGTCACCACGGCCGGTGTCGTCACCAGCGCCGCGGTCATCATGGTCGCCGTGTTCGCGATCTTCGGCACGCTGTCCATGCAGTCCATGAAGCAGATGGGCGTCGGCCTCGCGGCCGCGGTCCTCATCGACGCGACGATCATCCGGGGTGTCCTGCTCCCGGCGGTCATGGCGCTCCTCGGCGAGCGCAACTGGTACCTGCCGAAGTGGCTGAACCGCCTGCCGGACCTCACGCACGACGAGGCGCCGGAGATCGTGACACGAAGCGCGGCCCGGGACGACGAGGGCGAGCGGGTGCCCGTCTGATCTGCCCGGCCTGCCTGGCCTACGAGTGGGGCCCGTCGACTCCGGGGGAGTCGACGGGCCCTGCTGCGGAGAGAGCTGATGCGGACCGCGGCCGGTCAGCGCTCCTCGTCGTGGGTGAGCAGGAACGCGGGCCGGGTGTGATCCCAACTCGGTACGTGCAGCGCATTGAGCGCCGAGACGATCCGCTTTCCCTCGTACGTGAAGTGTGTCTCGATGAGCGCGGCGAGGCTGTCCAGCTCGCGTCGGAATTCGGTGGGGTCCGCCTCACGGTCCAGTTCGCCGACGAGCGTCTCGAGCCGTTGCAGTGAGTCGTCCACCAGCTGGTGGTCGCGCCGCAACTCCTCCAGCACGGGGCTCAGTTCGGGGAACTGCTCGGCGACCTTGACGAACGCCAGATCGTTCTCGCCGTTGTGGTGCCGGTCCAGGGCCGAGCAGAAGGTCAGGCAGTGGGTTCGCAACTCCCGGACTCGCGTGCCGCCTGCGACATAGGCGTCGACGTCCTGACGCAGTGCTGCGAGCTCCTCGCGGAGCCAGAGGTGTACTTCGATCAACTGGTTGCCGAACGCGGTCAGGCGCCCGTGGGATGTCACCAAGGCTGTTCCAAGGCTTCGACGCCTCCATGCCCTCGACGGTCTCTTCGCCGGGTGCACGCGACGCTGCCAAGGTCCTACCAACGGCACAAACGATCTGTCAATCGCGCACGGGAGCCCCGCGCGTTGCCGGTCACAGTCCGGCGGCACCTTCCGTGACGAGGAGCACGCCGATCACGGCCAGGACCAGGGCGGTGACGGTGCTGTTGTAGGTCTCCAGCCACGTCCTCGCCCTGTCCAGCACAGTGAGGACGCGCTCCCCCAACACGACGTGGAGCAGGAGGGGAAGCGCGACGGTGAAGGCTGCCATCGCGGTGAACACCACCACGGCGGCGACAGCTTGGGACGAGGCCAGTTCGGCGGAGCCGATGGTCAGCCCGGCTGCGGCGGACAGCAGGACGGTCTTCGGATTGGCCCCCGACAGCAGCAGGCCCAGCCGCAGAGCCTTGGCCGGCGTGGCGTCCGTGAGGCTCCGCATCCAGGCCGGTGTGCCTTTCTCGGCACCGGAGCGCCACTGAAGCACGGCGAGCAGGACGAGGACCGCACCGAGCCCCACCTTGGTCCAGGACGCCCAGGTCGGCGTTTCCTCGCGGGTCTCGATGAAGGCCGCAAGGACGGTGAACACCGTCGCGACCGCGAGGATCCCGGCCGCCCATCCGGCCAGGAACGCTCCACCGGTCACCCTGGGCCGAGGCGTGAACAGCAGGAAGAGCGCCGGAACGATCGGGAACGGGGACAGAGCGATGCCCAGCGCGAGCGGCGTCATCTCGCCCATCACTTCGTTCACAGCCGAGTCCTCGTCACCGTCTCGCGCACGCCCACGCTCATGTCTACCGCGCGGCCGCTCGACGCCCCGGCATGACAGGCCAGGGTTCGGCCACAGGAACTCAGCCCTTCCGTCGGGTCTCCCGTACGGCCAACAGCTCCGCCTCGATCAGATCCGCAGCCTGCTTGGTACCGCCCTCCCCCGCCACGTCCGCCTGGACGTCCTTCAGACGCCGGGCGACCTCGGGGTCGTCCACGAGGGACAGGGCGGTCTCGCGCAGGACCTCGGCCGTGGCATCCTCCGTCGCGATGTGCCGGGCAACGCCGAGCGCCTGGAGGATGTCGGCGTTGCCGAACTGGTCCACGGCCTGCGGTACGGCGATCATCGGGGTAGCCGTGGCCAGGCCCTCCTGGCTGCCGCCCGCGCCCGCATGGGTGACGAACAGGTCGGCCTGCTTGAGGATCGCCAACTGCGGCACCCAGGAACGCACTTCGACGTTCGACGGTACGTCACCGAGGTCGGCCGGATCGACGTGCCGGCCGATCTGCAGCACCAGGTGCCAGCCCGGCAGGTCGCCGAAGGCCTTCACGCACTCGCGGTAGAAGGCGGGCTGCTTGGTGAAGGCCGACCCGAGGGAGACGAGCGCGACCTTCTCGGCGTCCGCCGGCCGCTGCCAGTCGCCCTCGGCGGTCCGGTCGGCCTGGCAGGCGCCGACGAAGGTGTGGACGGCCTCGTTCACCCGGTCGGCGTTCGGCTGGAGGGCCTTGGGCATCAGGACGAGGGAGCGCGCGGGGCGGCCGACGAACGGATCGGGGTGCTGGGTGATCCCGTTCGCCTCCAGCCATGCGTGGAAGCGCTCGTAGTAGGCGCGGCCGCGCTCCGTCTTCTTCGGCTCCTCCCACATCGGTTCGGAGACCTCCTGCTCGTACCCCTCCCAGGCGACCATGCACGGCGACAGCGAGATCGCGGGCACGCCCCAGCGGTGGGCGAGGACACGGGCCCCGTACCCGGCGATGTCGTACAGGACGAGGTCCGGCCGGTCCCCCTCGTACGCCTCGATCTGCTGGGGCAGTGCCTGGATCGCGTCGTTCAGGAACGGCTCGACGTGGTCCAGGAGGGTGGAACCCCAGGCCTCCGGATCGGCGTCGGGGCCGGGCAGCGTGGAGTTCCAGAGCCTGGGCTCGGCGCCCGCCTCGGCCACCTTCTCGGCGAAGGCCGGCGGAATCGCGTACGTGACCCGGTGCCCGCGTGCCACGAGCTCGCGGATCACTTCGAGGCTGGGGTTCACGTGCCCGTGGGCGGCGATGGAGAACATGGCGATGTGAGCGGGACTGGTCATGGGCAAGACCATAAACGAGACGATACGTCTCGTGCAAGTCTTTCGTCACCGGGCCAGCACCTCGTGCAGCCTCAGCCACGCCCCCGGCGGCACCTCGCCGACGAGCACGGTCGTGTCGAGGCCCGCCCTGCGGAACGCCGCGTCGACCCGCCGCCTCGGGTGGGCCCGGCGCAGCGAGGCGTGCAGCGAGCCGCCGAGCCCGGAGAAGCCCAGCTCCACCAGTGGCCACCAGCTCTCGTAGGCCCCGGCGTCGAGCAGCGGCTTGCGGCGCCGCTCGATCCGGACGATCCCGGCGTCCACGCCGGGCACGGGCCGGAAGCTGCGCCGGCCGACCCGGCCCAGCAGACGCCACTCGTAGCGGGGCCAGGTCAGGACCGTCAGCAGGGTCCAGCTGCCGTAGTCACCCGTGCGTTTGCGGGCGTACTCGAGCTGGGTGAGGAGCGTGGCGTCGGTGAGGGCGGGTGCCCGCAGGCACCAGTCGACGATGGCGGCGGTGCGGGAGAAGGGCACGTTCCCTGCGACGGAGAACGGGATGCGCGGGGGTCGTGCGGTGAGGAAGTCCTCGCCGATGACGCGGACTTGGGGCGTGTCCCAGAAGCGCGAGCGCAGGGCGGGGACGAGCCTTGGGTCGATCTCGTACGCGAGGAGGCGCCGGCAGCGCGGGGCGAGCTGCTCGGTCAACGCGCCCTTTCCGGCGCCGACTTCGAGCAACAGGGGTGCTTCACGTCCATGCGGTACGGCGAACCGGGCGAGACGGCCGGCGGCGGCGCGGTCGGCGAGGAAATTCTGGGAGAGCGCGCGGGATACGCGGGTGGGGCGGGCCATGGCCTGCGGTCCTTGTCTTCCGTGGGGAGGGAAAAGGGCAGACGAAGGCCCTGACCGGAAGACAGGAGGAGAAAGGAGATGCGGGTCCGCGACGGATCAGCGGGCGTGGCTCCCCGGGCCGGTCAGGGCTCCGGGGCCGCGGCGCATCCGTACGGAGTGCGCGTAGCCCCGGCCGAGACCGGTGATGATGATCGCGTTGTTCGCTGCCACGGACGGCACGTTAGGCCTGGCCGGGCGACGCGGACAACCGAATTACGTCAGCGCTGGTAGCGGGCGAGCACGAGGTTCCCGTCGTCCTCCAGACGCTCGCGCAGCTCGTCGCCGTCGATGGCGCCGCTGTAGTACTCCTGGAAGGCGGGCGTGGCGACCTTGTCCTTCCACTCCGGGTAGCCGCGCACGGACTGTGCGGGTGCCGAGCGCAGGTGTTCGGCGAGGGCGGTGCCGGTGGCCCAGTCGTTCTCGGTGGTGTGCAGGGCGGGGTCCTTCAGCGCCGCGGACCCGGTGGGCAGCATCCAGTCACCGAGCGCCAGTCGCACCATGTTCTCGGGGCGGAGCAGGAAGTCGATGAACCGGGCCGCCTCCCGCTGATGCGGGCTGTCCTCGGCGATGGACAACGTCTGCGGGCTGACGCCCTGGGTGAGTCCGTCGGCGCCTGCCGGGGCGGGCAGCACCTGCCAGTCGAAGCCCTTGGGCGCCTGCTGGACGATCTGCTGGCGGTAGGAGAAGCCGAGCGGGACCATCGCGTACCGGCCGCCGAAGAAGCCGGGCAGGGTGTCCGAGCCGCCGCTGCCCAGGGTGGTCGGCGAGGCGCTGCGATCGGTGTTGACCTGGTCGTGGACCGTGCCGGGCATGACCTCGTCGGCCGCCTCGAAGCGGACGGTCACCTTGCCGTCGGCGCCTCGGTGGAACAGCTGTCCGCCCGCCGAGAGGGACAGGTTGAGGCTGGCGGAGACGGGCTCCTTCAGCGGCCAGGCGACCCCGTACTTGCCGTCGCCGCTCAGCCGGTCCGTGATGCGCCGGAACTCCGGCCAGCTCCACGGGTGTTCGGGAGTGGGAATCCGTACGCCGGACTCCTTCAGCCATGTCGCGTTGGCGATGAGGACGCGTGGTTCCTGGAGGAAGGGGACACCGTAGATCCCGTCCCCGAAGGTCGTCGTGTCCCAACTGCGCTGCGGGATGTCGGACTTGAGCCGCTGCGGCAGCAGGTCGGTCAGGTCGGCGAGGTAGCCGCCGTACGCGAAGTCGGCGAGGTCGTCCGAGGCGTCGTGGATGATGTCCGGGGCCTCACCGCCCTCGAAGGAGGTGAGGAGCTGGTCGTGGACGCTGTCCCAACTGCCCTGGACGTACTCGACCTTGACGTCGGGATGAGTGTCGTTCCACTCCTTCACCAGCTCCTTGTTGACCTCGACGGACTCCTCCTGCCAGGCCAGGGACTGGAAGCGCAGGGTGACGCGTCCGTCGTCGGCGCGGTCACGGTCGTCGCCGCTGCAGCCCGCGAGCAGCAGGGCCAGGGCGGCGGTCAGGGCCGGCAGCAGTCTCGTACGCATCAGCTCTTCACCGCCCCGGCGAGCATGCCGCCCGTGATCCGCCGCTGGATGATCGCGAACACGACCAGCGAGGGCAGCGTCGCGAGGAACGCGGCGGCGGCCAGCGGGCCGAGGTCCGCGACTCCCTCCGCGCCGATGAAGTGCGTGAGGACGACCGGAAGGGTCTGTTTCTCCGGGGTCTTCAGCAGAACGAGCGCGAAGAAGAACTCGTTCCACGCCGTGACGAACGCGAACATCGCCGTCGCCACGATCCCGGGTGCCAGCAGCGGAGCGGTCACCGAGACCAGCGTCCTCAAGCGCCCGGCCCCGTCGACCGACGCCGCCTCCTCCAGCTCGGGCGGCACCGCACGCACGTACCCGACGAGCATCCACAGCGCGAACGGCAGCGCCCACACCACGTACACCATGATCAGTCCCGGCACCGAGTTGATCAGCCGCAGGTTCTTCAGCACCAGGAACAGCGGGATGATCACCAGCACGAGCGGGAACGCCTGGCTGACGATCACCCAGCCGGTCGCGGCTCGCGCGAGCGGGGTGCGCCGGCGTGCCATGACGTAGGCCATCGGGGTCGCGATCAGTACGGCGATCAGGGCGGCGCCGAGCGCGGCGATCAGGGAGTTGAGGGCGGCGTCCAGGAGGGGCTGTTCGTCGAAGGCCTGGCGGAAGTTGGCGAGGGTGGGGTCCTGCGGAATCCAGGTGGGGTGCAGGCTGCCCAGCTCGCGTGGCGGTTTGAAGGCGGTGGAGATCAGCCAGAGGAAGGGGAAGGCGAGGAAGAGGAGGTAGGCGAGCAGGGCGACGTACTGTCCGGCCCGGCCGGTTCTGCTGGTCCTCATGACTCGTCACCTCCCCGGAGCCGTCCGACCAGGAAGACGGCGAGGACGATCGAGATCAGCGCGACCATCACGCATCCCATCGCCGCCGCGTAGCCGAACTGCCCGTAGCGGAAGGCCTCCTCGTAGGCGAAGAGCATGGGAAGCCGGGTACGGCCGCCGGGGCCGCCACTGGTCAGCACGTAGACCAGGGCGAAGGAGTTGAAGTTCCAGATGAGGTTGAGCGCCGTGATGGAGAGGGCGACGGGTCGCAGGGCCGGCCACGTGACCGTGCGGAAGCGGCGCCAGGCGCCGGCGCCGTCCACGGCCGCCGCCTCGTGCAGTTCACGCGGGGTGTTCTGCAGGCCGGCGAGCAGGGCGACCGTCGTGGTCGGCATCCCGGCCCAGACGCCCACGACGATCACGGCGGGCAGGGCGGTGCCGAGCCCGCTGAGCCAGTCACGGCCGTCGCCGAGGCCCAGGTCGCGCAGGGTCTCGTTGAGGATGCCCGCGTCGGGGTTGTAGACCAGCCGCCACATGACGCCGACGACGACCTCGGGCATGGCCCACGGCACGATCGCCAGGGCGCGGGCCAGCCAGCGCAGACGCAGGTTCTCGTTGAGGAGGAGTGCGAGGCCGAGCGCCAGCAGGAACTGCGGCACGGTGACGCCGACGGCCCAGACGAGGCCGATCCGGAACGAGTCCCAGAACAGCGTGTCGTGCAGCAGGTCCCGGAAGTTGAGACCGCCGATCCACTGGGTGGCCTGGGTCCGGCCGGACTGGGCGTCGGTGAAGGACAGCAGGATGCCGTAGAGGAGCGGTCCGACGCTCAGGACGAGGATGGGGATCAGCGCGGGGAGCACGAGGAACCAGGCGCCGTGATCCGTGACGCGCCGCTGCCGCGGCCTGCCTCCCGGCGTGCGTCTCACCGGCCTCTCCGCCTCGGTCACCGATGTCACGGGATCAGCCTCACATCAGCCCCTTTGCGCTGCTCGGAACGGGCCCCGTCATGGTCGTGAAGGCGCTCTTTCCCGTCAAGGCAGCGCGCACGCGGTCCGACCTGTGGAAATGCGAGACTGAGCCGTGGATGGCGGGAATCCGACGCCGTTCATGGCGAGGCAGGACCACACGGAGGCGGACGATGGACGAGGCACGGGCGCGGGACGTACTGGGTGCGGCAGCGGTACTGCCCGGTCCGGCCCGGGACGCGCGGCTGCTCGCCCTGGGCGAGAACGCCGTGTTCGGCGCTGGTGAACTGGTCGTCAAGGTGGGCCGCGACGCCGAACTCCTCGGCCGGGCGCGGCGCGAACTGGACATCGCGGTGTGGCTGGAGGAGACGGGCGTGCCGGCGGTGCGGGCGGCCGAGCCCAAGGCGATGCTGGTGGAGGGGCACCCGGTGACCGTGTGGCATCGGCTCCCCGATCCGGTACGGCCCGCCGAGCCAAGGGATTTGGCCGAACTGCTACGGGTCGTGCACGCCCTGCCCACGCCCTCCTTCGAACTGCCGCCCCGCGAGCTGCTGGGTGGCGTGGAGCGGTGGCTGCGGCTGGCGGGCGACGCGATCGATCCGGCGGACGCGGCGTACTTGCGGGAGCGGCGGGACGGGTTCGCGGCGGCCGCGGCCGGGCTGACGCCCCGTCTGGCCCCCGGGCCGATCCACGGGGACGCACTGCCGCGCAATGTGCATGTGGGCCCGGACGGGCCGGTACTGGTCGACCTGGAGACCTTCTCGGCCGATCTGCGTGAGCACGACCTGGTGGTCATGGCGCTCTCGCGGGATCGGTACGGGTTGCCCGCGCCGGCCTACGACTCCTTCGTCGGGACCTACGGCTGGGACGTGCGGGAGTGGGAAGGCAGCTCGGTGCTGCGCGGAGCTCGGGAGACGGCGAGCTGCGCCTGGGTTTCGCAGCATGCGCCGAGCAATCCGAAGGCGCTGACCGAGTTCGAGCGGCGGGTGGCGTCGCTGCGGGAGGGGGACGAAGCTGTGCGGTGGTATCCGTTCTGACCCCGCAACCCGGCCCGTCCGGCCCGTGATGCCGTACCGGCATCACCGAGCCGAGGCTTCCCTGCTCCGAATCCGGCGCGCGGCACTTCCGAGGTCGGCCAGCACCGTGCGGACCGCCGATCTGGCCGTGCGCTCCGGGCGGTACAAGGCGTCGATGTGGCGTCGGGACTGGACGCCGCTGAGGGGTCTGAGGGTGAGTGCGGGGTGGGGGCGCGTCGTCCAGCGTGGCATCAGGGCGATGCCGCCGCCGGCTGCCACCACCTCGGCCACCACCGTGAACTCGTTGATGCGGTGGGCCAGATGGGGGCGCCGGCCGGTCGACGCGGCGATGGCTTCGATGACCGCCAGGACCGGGAAACCGTCGTGCACCGTGATCCATGGCTCGTCCGCCACATCGCGCGGCGTGACACGGGGCTTGGCGGCCAGCGGATGGCCGGCGGGCATGGCCACGTCCAGCGGCTCGCGCAGCAGGGTCGTCGCGGCCACCGTGTCCGGCCAGGGCGGGGCGTGGTCCAGGCGGTGGGCGAGGACGATGTCGTACTCCCGGGTGAGCCGGGGAAAGTCCTCCTGCGGTACGTCCTCGTCGGCGAGCCTCGGCACCGGCTTGCCCGGACCGGTGAGCGCGCTGATCAACAGCGGGAAGAACGCGGCGCCCGCGCTGTGGAAGGCCGCCACCGACACTTCCCCGTCCGGCCGCCCGACGAACTCGTCGACGGTGCGCCTCGCGCGTGCCAGCGCCGTCTCCACCTCGACGGCCGCGCCCGCCAGCGCCTGCCCGGCATCGGTGAGCACCAGGCGCCGCCCCTGCCGCTCGGTGAGCGGCACCGGGATCGCCCGCTGCAGCAGCCGCAGCTGCTGGGAGATCGCGGACGGCGTCACCAGGAGCGCCTCGGCGACCGCCGTGACACTGCCCAGTTCGCCGAGCTCGCGCAGGATCCTCAGCTGCCGTTCGTCCATTGCCTCAGTGTAGGGACGACGATGTAGAGCTGCTAAATGATCCTTTTAGAAAGTGGTACTGGGCTTCACGGACGTTTCCCTGCACGGTGGGCGGGTGTCCGATGTCCGACGTACCGATGCGGTACTCCTCCTGGTCGCGCTCGTCTGGGGCTCCAGCTATCTCTCCGCCCAGACGGCCACGGCCGCGCTCCCCGTGCTGCTGGTGCTCTTCGCCCGCTACGGCCTGTCCGCCGTCGCCTGTCTCGGCCTGGTCGCGTCCGGGCGGGGCGGCTCACGCCGATGGACGCGCGCCGAGCTGCGGGCCGGCCTGCCCCTGGGGGTGACGCAGGCCGCGGTCCTGCTCGTGGAGACGTACGGCGTCGCCCACACCAGCGCCGCCAACGCCGGGCTCATCGTCAGCCTGACCATCGTCCTCACCCCGCTCCTCGACCGCGGCGGCCGCCACGGCTCACTGCCCCTCCCCTTCTTCGCCGCGACCGGTGTGTGCATCCTGGCCGTCGGGCTCCTGATGTCCGGCAACGGCTTCCACGCGCCCCGACTCGGCGACCTGCTGATGCTCGGTGCCGCCGTCATCCGGGCCGGGCATGTCGCGCTCGTCGGCCGCTTCACCACCGGGCGCGCGATCCGCCCGCTGCAGCTGACGACGGTGCAGACCCTCGTCGGCACGGCCCTGTTCCTGCCGGCCGCCGCCCTCGACCTGCCGACGCTGGCCCACGCCGACCCGGCGACCTGGGCCCAGCTGGTCTATCTCGCCCTGTTCTGCAGTGTGTTCGCCTTCCTGGCGCAGACGTGGGCCGTGCAGCGCACCTCCGCCAGCAGGGCCAGTCTGCTGCTGGGCACCGAGCCGGTCTGGGCGGTCGCGGTGGGCGTGGCCCTCGGCGGCGACCACCTCACCCCGCTCACCGGCCTCGGGGCGGCCCTCATGGTGGCCGGCACCTACTGGGGCCAGGCTGTGGAACGGGCGCACCGCGGCACACCGGACCTCTCGCTCACCGCATCCCACGCCCCCGCCAACGCCCTCAGCAAGGACCCCGAATGTCCGAGTACGCATACGACACTTACGACCACCTGATCGCCCTGCTCGACGCCTCCTCCATCGACCACCGCCTCATCGACCACGAGCCGGAAGGCGCCACCGAGGCGGTCTGCGCCCTGCGCGGTCACCCGGCCTCCGAGGCCGCGAAGTGCATCGTGCTGCGGGTCAAGGTGGACCGGCGCACGACCCGGTACGTCCTCGCCGTCGTCCCGGGCGACCGGCGGGTGGACCTGGACGCCGTCCGGGCGCTGTTCGCAGCGCGTTACGTCGGCTTCAGCGACCCTCGGACCGCGGAGCGGCTGGCCCGTGCCGTGCCCGGCACCGTCCTGCCGTTCAGCTTCGACCCCGACCTCGAACTCGTCGCCGACCCGTACGTCGTGGCCCAGCCGAAGCTGTACTTCAACGCCGCCCGGCTGGACCGCTCGCTCCTCATCTCCGGCGCGGACTACGAGCGGCTGGCCAAGCCGCGCGTCGAGCGGATCGCTGCACAGGCGTCCGCGTCCGAGTGACAGAGGCCGTCGCGTGGGCGCTGCCGGTCGGTTGTTGCGGGTCCAGTGGCCGCGCCGGCGTGCCGGACGCCGTCGGGAGCCGGGACCGTCCTGCTCCGGCCCGGCACTCCCGCGCGCCGCGCCCTGCAGCCCTCAGACCGTCTCGCCCGCCACCCGCTCCCCCGCCGTTTCCCTCAGCGGCCACGTGCCGTCGACCACCGCGGTCGCGTCGCCCTTGCGGCGCAGGAAGTTCTGGAAGTCCGCCGCCCACTCGGCGTACCACTCGATCTGACGAAGGTGCAGCTCCGCCGGGCCGAGGGACGCGATCTTGGGGTGGCGGACGGCTATCGCGCCGGCCAGACGGGCCGCGGCGAGGGCGTCGGCCGAGGCGTCGTGTGCGGAGTCGAGTGCGATGCCGTACTCCCGGCAGACCGCTTCGAGGTTGCGCTTGCCACGGCGGTAGCGGTCGGCCCAGCGGTCGATGGTGTACGGGTCGATGACCGGGGCGGGGGCAGGACCGCCCAGGCGGTCGCTGAGCGACGGCAGGCCGTACCGCCGCAGTTCGGCGGAGAGCAGGCTCAGGTCGAATGCCGCGTTGTACGCGACGACCGGCACGCCCGTCTTCCAGTACGTCACCAGGACGTCCGCGATGGCGTCGGCCACCTGGTCGGCCGGGCGGCCCTCGGCGGCCGCGCGTTCGTTGCTGATGCCGTGGACCGCGACCGCGTCCGCCGGGATCTCGACGCCCGGATCGGCCAGCCACTCCTTGTGCCCCAGGGGCTGCCCGTCCCTGACCTCGATCACGGCAGCGGTGACGATGCGCGCCTCGCGCGGATCTGTCCCGGTCGTCTCCAGGTCGAAGCCGATCAGCAGCTCACGGTGCCAGCCCATGGGCGGTCCCCCTTCTTGGTGGTGCTTTCCCCCAGTGGTCTCCACCCTCCCATGCGCCACTGACAATCAGGGGACCGCATTCCGCTTCCGCGGCGGGACGGCCTTCGCGACTGGTCCGCACTGGGACAGTTCAGGACACTGGCCGCGAATCAGCCCACATGAGCTCGAACTCCTCGCGGTACGTGGGGAAGAGCCCGCCTTCGTCGATCTCGTCCGACTTGACCACTCTGCTGCCGTTGCGCAGCACCAGAACCGGCGCCTCGAGACCGCGCATCCGCCGCAGATAGGTCTGTACGACCGCGATGCCGTCGGAGCCGTCGCCGTCCACGAGGTAGGCCGTGAAGCGGGGCGTCTCGTCGAAGACCTGGATCTCGAAGGCACCCGGGTCGCGCAGCCGGGAGCGCACCCGGCGCATGTGCAGGATGTTCATCTCGACCGCCCGGCTCAGCTCGCCGCGCTTGATGCCGAGTTCGCGTTCCCGCCGCTTGACCGCGCTGGAGGCCGGGTTCAGGAAGAGCAGTCGCACCCGGCAGCCGGACTCGGCGAGCCGCACCAGGCGCCGTCCGGAGAAGTTCTGCACGAGAAGGTTGAGGCCGATGCCGATGGCGTCGAGCCTGCGCGCGCCGCCGAAGATGTCCTCGGCCGGGAACTGGCGAAGCAGCCGCACCCGGTCGGAGTGCACGGCGACCACGTCGGCGTACCGGTCGCCGACCAGGTCCTCGACCGCGTCGATCGGCAGCCGGCGCGCGGACGGGACGTCACCGCTCGAACCGAGGATCTCCAGCAGCCGCGCGGAGGCCCGTTCGGCCTGGTTGAGGACCGCCTCGGACAGGGCCCGGTTGCGCGACACGACGTTCCGGGTCACTTCGAGTTCGTCCAGGGCGAGTTCGACGTCCCTGCGGTCGTCGATGTAGGGCTCGAAGCACGGCCAGTGCTGCACCATCAGCTCGCGCAGCTGCGGCAGGGTGAGGAAGCTGAGGACGTTGTCGTCGGCCGGGTCCAGCAAGTAGCCCTTGCGACGGCTGACTTCGCGTACGGCGACGGCGCGCTGGACCCACTCCTGCCCGGCGGGTCCGGCCGCCGCCACCACCCAGTCGTCGTGTCCGTGGACGGGTTCGTAGATGGGGCGCAGCACAGCGGCCACGACCGCGCGCAACCGCTGTTCGACGAGGTTCAGCCAGATGTATGCCCGGCCGGCACGCTGGGCGCGCGTCCGTACCTCACGCCAGGCCTCGGTGTCCCAGTCCAGCTCCGGGCCGATGGAGTTGGTCTCCATCGGCCTGGCCAGCGACACCGTGCCGGGCGGGACGTCTGTGGAGTTCCCCTCGTGACCCTCGTCACCAGGGGGCAACTCCAGCCCTCCCGAGCCCACCCGCGCACCGCCTTCCGCTCCCCCGAGCACTCCCCGTCCCAACGATCAAGGAAGGGTACTCCGGGAGCGGTCGGCGGTGCAGCCGGATGGACAGGGTCGTTTCTCAACTACGAGGCTGCCAGTGCCCGTTCTGCCAGGCGAGCTCGCTCGGAGTGAGCGGATTCATAGCCGTCACGTCCCGCGGGACGATGGAGAACCCCTGCCAGTGGACCGGCATTGGCTGCTGGTCCTCGTCACGGGCGATGTGGTGGAAGCCCACATTCATCCAGACGATCGGGTGGGAGAGGTTCTGACCGCTGACCCACTTGTCGACGGACTTGGGATGGGTGTTGCCGCAACCCGGGTTGTTCGTGGCGAACTTCTCGCACTTGTTGTACTCGGTGAAGTACATGTCGTGCTTGGTGAAGCTGCGGCCCGGGTACTTGGTGCTGGCACCGGGGACGATCTCGTACGACCGCGCGTGGCCGTCCTTGTTCTTGCCGGTCGCGCTGACCATGCGCCACCAGCGGTAGTTCTTGGCGTCGCCCGCGAGTTCCTTGGTGACCTTGGTGCGGGTGGTCTTGGTCTTCGGGGCGCGGTCACCGGCGGCGGGCGCGGTCACGGCCGAATCGTACTGCTCGATCTTGCCCTTGGAGGAGCCGTCCAGGCCGAAGTCGAGCCGCCAGAAGACGTTGTGGCTGTGGCTGGTGGCCTTGGCCCTGTCGCCCTTGCCGATCGGCCAGCCGCGGCCGTCTCCGGCGTCGTAGTCGTCGTACGACAGGCTGCCGGTGGCACCGACGTTCATGGTGACCGTGCCGTCGTCCTGGAAGCGCCACTCGGTCATGTACTCGTACCAGCCGACCTGGTTGACCGTGTAGACGAGCAGGTCCTTGCTCTGCGCCTGGTAGACCTTGTTGGCGGTGTCGCCCTGCATGCGGTAGGCGTGGCCACGCGCGCGGGTCGTCGTGCACAGACCGTTGACGTTCGGGTGCTCCGGGTCCCAGGCCTCCGGGACCTTGACGGACTTGATGGTGCCGCCCGGGCACTCGCTGGGCGCGAGGTTCATCAGGCCCTGGGCGAAGCCGAAGCCCGTCAGGTCGTCGTACTCGACGCTGCCGTCGTCGTACGGGACATGGATCTGCCCGAGCCTTGCGTCGTTGAGGACCTTGATCGGATTGGCCTCGCCCTTGGGCTGGTAGGAGATCTTCTCCAGGACGAGCCCGGCCTTGCCGTCGTAGCGCCAGCACATCCGCCAGGTCGTGCCGCCGGTGAGCTTCTGCTCGATGCGGTAGGCGGCACTGCAGTCGGCCGCGGGCGCCGGGGCGTTCTTCGGCTGGGCGGAGGCGGGTCCGGCGCCGGTCGTCGCGCCGGCGGCCAGTGCGGCCACGGACAGGCCCAGGGCCGCGCCCTTGCGGGCACGGCTCATTCTGTTCACACGCATGAAGAAATGACTCCCTTACAGGAGGTGCAAGTACGTGAGATGCACGCCTGTGGCGCGCGAGTTGGAAAGCTGAACGGAGAGTGGTTCAGCCGATGTCGAGCTTGGCGACCTTGCGGGCGCTCAGGTCGATCACGAAGGAGCGGGCGTCGATCCAGGGCCCGTTCTTCACCTTCGGGAACAGCCGCACGCACCGGTGTTCGCCGCACTGGTCGAGTACGGCGGGCTGGGCGCCCGGAGCGGCCCGGTACACGGCGCCGTTGAGCAGCAGTTGGTCCGGGGAGCTGAGCTCCTTGCCGGTGGCGTCCTTGTAGTCCGCCTTCATGCCCGCGCCCAGCGGGTCGGCGATCAGGATCTTGGCCGCCTCGGCGTACTCGGCACGGCTCAGCGGCGGCTGGACACCGTGCTCGGTGGTGGTCTGCTCGACCTTCCCGGTGTCGAGGTTGACGGTCTTGGTGACGAGCGCGTCGGCCTTGTAGTCGTAGAACGAGACCTCGGCGCGGCGCGGCGCGTTCGCGTCGTCCAGCTCGTCGGCGTCCGGCTCGGCGAGGTCGACGCCGAGCCGCTGCGGCCCGCGGTCACCCTCGACGTTCTCACCGGCGCTGCGCAGCTGCGGGTTGACCGCGAGCTTCGCGGCCCGGTCCATCTCGTCGTCGGTCAGCGGGTCGTTGCCCGTGCCCTTGTCACCCTCGCTCGCGGCCCCCTCGACGACGCCCGGCGGCACCGTGCCGGCGCCCTGGCCCTGCTCCTGGGCGGCCTGCTGGGCGGACTGGCCGCTGTTGCTTCCTCCCGTTTCGTCGGCCCCCGCCGTCCCCGGCAGGGTGATCCCGACCATCACGGCCGTTCCCGCGACCGCGATGGCCGCACCCGCCACCACCTTGCCCAGATGGCGGTGCACTATCTTGCGCACATCTTCCCCCTACTCCCCGTACGTCCCCGGGAGTACGTGTTGGCCCCACTGGTTCGGCATAACGCGTATGCCTGGTCGACCGCTAAGAGGGACATAAGTCATAGGTGGTTCCATCACTTTTGGGGAGACTCGACGTCAAGGCGCCCACGACGGCGTGCCCGAGCTGAAAGAGTCGTGTCCATGCAGGTCTGGCCTGGAGAGGCATATCCACTCGGTGCCACCTACGACGGCGCCGGCACCAACTTCGCGGTCTTCACCGAGGCCGCGGACCGAGTAGAGCTGTGTCTGCTGCACGACGACGGCTCGGAGACGGCGGTGGAACTGCGGGAGAGCGACGCCTTCGTACGGCACGCGTACGTGCCGGGCGTCATGCCGGGGCAGCGGTACGGCTTCCGGGTGCACGGGCCCTACGCGCCCGAGCGCGGTCTGCGCTGCAACTCCGCGAAACTGCTGCTCGACCCGTACGCCAAGGCGGTCAGCGGCTCGATCGGCTGGGGCGAGGAGGTGTACGGCTACCACTTCGACAAACCCGACAAGCGCAACGACCTGGACTCGGCGCCGCACACGATGTCGTCGGTCGTGGTGAACCCGTACTTCGACTGGGGCGACGACCGGCGGCCCCGCACCGAGTACCACCACACGGTGATCTACGAGGCCCATGTGAAGGGCCTGACCATGCGCCACCCCGGGCTGCCCGAGGAACTGCGCGGCACCTACGCCGCCCTCGCGCACCCGGCCGTCATCGAGCACCTCACCGAGCTGGGCGTGACGGCGCTGGAGCTGATGCCGGTCCACCAGTTCGTGAACGACCACCGGCTGGTCGACATGGGCCTGAACAACTACTGGGGCTACAACACGATCGGCTTCTTCGCCCCGCACAACGCGTACGCCTCCTGGGGCGACCGCGGCCAGCAGGTCCTGGAGTTCAAGTCGGCGGTGCGGGCGCTGCACGAGGCCGGCATAGAGGTCATCCTCGACGTGGTCTACAACCACACCGCCGAGGGCAACCACCTGGGCCCCACGCTGTCCTTCCGGGGCCTGGACAATCCGCAGTACTACCGCCTGACGGACGACCCGCGCTACTACATGGACACCACCGGGACCGGGAACTCACTGCTCATGCGGTCCCCGCACGTCCTGCAGCTGATCATGGACTCGCTGCGGTACTGGGTCACCGAGATGCACGTCGACGGCTTCCGCTTCGACCTCGCGGCCACCCTGGCCCGGCAGTTCCACGAGGTGGACCGGCTGTCGTCGTTCTTCGACCTGGTCCAGCAGGACCCGGTGGTGTCCCAGGTGAAACTGATCGCCGAGCCGTGGGACGTGGGCGAGGGCGGCTATCAGGTGGGCAACTTCCCGCCGCTGTGGACCGAGTGGAACGGCAAGTACCGCGACACCGTACGGGACCTGTGGCGCGGCGAGCCCCGCGCGCTGGCGGAGTTCGCGTCCCGGCTGACCGGCTCGTCCGATCTGTACCAGGACGACGGGCGGCGCCCACTGGCCTCCATCAACTTCGTGACCTGCCATGACGGGTTCACGCTGCACGACCTCGTCTCGTACAACGACAAGCGCAACCACGCCAACGGCGAGGACAACCGGGACGGTGAGAGTCACAACCGGTCCTGGAACTGCGGGGCGGAGGGTGAGACCGACGACCCGGCCGTCCTGGAGCTGCGCGCCCGCCAGATGCGCAACTTCGTCGCCACGCTGATGCTGTCCCAGGGCGTGCCGATGATCAGCCACGGCGACGAGTTCGCGCGTACCCAGCGGGGCAACAACAACGCGTACTGCCAGGACAGCGAACTCGCGTGGCTGGCATGGCCGACGGACGGGGATGGCGGCCCTGAGGGCGAGGCCCTGGCCGGTCTGCCCCGCGAGTTGCTCGCCTTCACGCGCGCGATGGTGTGGCTGCGGCGGGACCATCCGGTGTTCCGCCGGCGCCGCTTCTTCCACGGGCGGCCCGTGGAGGGCACCCATGACGACCTGTCGGACATCGCCTGGTTCACTCCGCAGGGCAAGGAGATGGCCCAGCGGGACTGGGACCGCGCGCAGGCGTCGGCGCTGACGGTGTTCCTCAACGGCAACGCGATCTCGGAGCCGGGCGCGCGCGGGGAGCGCATCGGCGACGACTCGTTCCTGCTGATGTTCAACGCCTCTCCGAAGACCCTCGACTTCGTCGTGCCGGTCAACCACGGCCGCGAGTGGCAGGTGGTCGTCGACACCGCGCGCGCGGACGGGGTGCCGCCGGAGACGGCATCGAAGGTGCAGGCCGGGGACCGGTTGACGTTGGTGGACCGCAGCATGACGGTGTTGCAGCGGCCGGTCTAGGGCTACGCGGCGGTGCGTCCGGGGTACGACGCCGGGCGCGCCGTCAGCGCGATCGCGCAGGCGAGCGCCGCGGCGAGGCTCGCGGCGCCGAAGGCCGTCACGGGACCGTACGACTCGGCCAGCCTGCCGGTGCCGGCGAGCGCGAGAGCCTGCCCGCCGACCAGCGCGCTCGTCGCGAACGCCATCGCCTCGGAGAGCCGCGCGGGCGGCACCACGCGCTCGGTGAGCCCGAACACCGTGATGAGGTGCGGGGCGTAGGCGACGCCGAGGACCGTGACGGTGACGTAGAGGGCGGCGAGGCCCTCCGTCCACAGCAGCGGTAGTGAGAGCAGGAAAGCGGCTGCGGTGGCCGCCCGCCAGCGCACGGTGAGTCCGAGACGGGCGGGCACGGCGGCCATGGAGAGCCCGGCTACGGCGCTCATCACTCCCATGGCGGCGTAGACGAGCCCGGCCTGGTCCGGCTGTCCGAGTCGCTCGGTGAGGGCGGTGATGCCGGCTTGGCAGGCGCCGAACATGGCGCCCTGGAGAGCGAGGGCGGCTCGGAGGGCGTGGACGGATCGGGGGATGGGGGGCGGCGGGACGGGGCCGGCTGCTCCTGTCGGCGACGCCGGGACGGGGTCGCCTCGCCCTGAGGGCGCCGTCGGCACGGAACCGCCTCGCCTCCTCGGCGCCGTCGTGACGGCACCGTTCCGTCGCCCCGCACGCGTCCGGACCGAACCCGACCGTCGTCGTGCCGACGTGGCGACGGGCCCCGGCCGTGTCGCCACCGCGGTCCGATGCAGCGCGAAGCCGCTGCCGCACAACGCCACCAACACCGCGGCGCCACCCAGCGCGTACCCGGGATGCGCCATCACGGCCGCCAGGCCGACCAGGGCAGGGCCCAGCACGAAGGAGACCTCGTCCAGGGTGCTCTCGAAGGACAGCGCGGCGCCCACCGTCGAGTCGCGAGCCCCCGCACGGCGGGCGAGAGCGACGAGACGGGCGCGGGCCATCGGCCCGATCTGCGGCACCGTCGCTCCGGCCGCCGCACCCACCACGGCCAGCACCGCCGTCTGCAGTCCCGCGAGCGCACCGGCGACCAACCCGGCGACCGCGACGGCGTTGGCGAGCGAGAAGACGAGCACGACCCTCCGCTGCCCGTGCCGGTCGGCGAGTCGGCCGACCAGCGGACCGCAGGCCACCTGCCCGACGGCGAGCGCACCGCCGGTCAGTCCGGCGGCGGCCAGGGAGCCGCTCGTGCGCGCGACCAGCAGCACGCTGCCGAACTGGATCGTGGCGGTCGGCAGTCGTGCCAGGAAGGACATGACCGGCAGCAGCGGCCCGGTCAGGCCGATCACCTCGCGGTAGGCCGCGGCGGTGCCGCGGCGTCCTGTCGTCCCCTTCGTTCCCGTCGTTCCCATCACTCGAAGCTAGGCACGCGCGTGGGCCCACGTGGAGGGGACGATGACACGAAGGGCGGCAGGGCGGGTACGTAGCTTTCCATGACACCTGAGCGACCTGAACCGACGGTGCCGACCTTGCCGACCGCCACGTACCGGCTGCAGCTGCAGTCCTCGTTCCCGTTCGAGGCCGCGGCGGCGGCCGTGCCGTACCTGGCCTCGCTCGGCGTCTCGCATCTGCACCTGTCCCCCGTCCTGGAGGCGGTCCCGGGGTCGGGGCACGGCTACGACGTCGTGGACCACGCGCGCGTGCGCGAGGAACTGGGCGGCGAGGAGGGACTGCGCGCACTGGCCCGCACCGCGCGCGCACACGGGCTGGGCCTGGTCGTGGACATCGTGCCGAACCACATGGCCATGGCCCCGCGCCACAACCACGCCCTGTGGGAAGTGTTGCGCGAGGGCCCCAAGTCGCCGTACGCGCGATGGTTCGACATCGACTGGGAGGCCCAGGGGGGACAGGTGCTGCTGCCGGTGCTCGGGGGGCCGCTGGGCGAGGAGCTCGGCCGGCTGGAGGTGGACGGCGACGTCCTGCGCTACCACGACCATGTGTTCCCGCTGCGCGAGGGCACCCGGCAACTGCCGCTGCCGCAGCTCCTGGACGCGCAGTGGTACCGGCCTGCGTGGTGGCGGCTGGCCCGTACGGAGCTCAACTACCGGCGGTTCTTCAGCATCTCGGAGCTGATCGGGGTGCGGGTCGAGGACCCGGAGGTGTTCGAGGCCACCCACGCCAAGATCCTCCAGCTCCTCCACGAGGGCGTGATCGACGGGCTGCGCATCGACCACCCCGACGGCCTCGCCGACCCCGACGCGTATCTCCAGCTTCTCCACGAGGCGACCGGCGGGCGCTGGACGGTCGTGGAGAAGATCCTGTCGGACGGCGAGCACCTGCCGGCCTCCTGGCCCGTGGCCGGCACCACCGGCTACGACGCCCTGCGGCACATCGACGGCCTCTTCACCGATCCGGCCGGATTCGGGGAACTCCTCGGCCAGTACCGGCGGTTCGCGGCCCCGCAGACGGACCGCGGCGGCGACTGGGAGGCGACGGTGCGACGGGCCGCGTACAAGGTGCTCACGCACGAACTGGCCACGGAGATCGACCGGCTGACGCGGGTGGCGAGCCGCGTATGCGCCACGTCTCCGGAGCCGGCGCTGCGCGACCGTGCCCCGTGGGCGCTGCGCACGGCGCTGCAGGAGCTGCTCGTCCGGCTGGACGTCTACCGGCCGTACGTCTCCGGGGACGCGGCCCGTGTGGTCACCGAGGAGGCCGCGGCCGAGGCCCGGCTCGCCTTCGTCGTGCCCGAGGAGGCAGGCGCGGTGGACGTCGTGCGCGAGCTGGTGCTCGGGCGGGCCGGCGACGGGCCGGACCACGTGGAGTTCCGGACGCGGTTCGCGCAGACGGCGTCGGCGCTGCGGGCCAAGTCCGTGGAGGACACGGCGTTCTACCGCTATGTGCCGCTGCTGTCGGCGACCGAGGTGGGCGGGAACCCGGGCAGCCCCTCCGTATCGGCCGACGAGTTCCATGCCTACTGCGCGCGCGTGCAGCGCGACTGGCCCGTGACGGGGACGGTCGCCTCGACGCACGACACCAAGCGCAGTGCCGACGTACGGGCCGCGCTGGCCGTGCTCACCGAGTGCCCGGAGCACTGGGCGGACGTCCTGACCGAGGTGACCCGCGACGGCGAGGGCGTACCGGACGCGCAGTTGGCGTGGGCCGCGTGGCAGACCGTGTTCGGGCTGGGCGAGGCGGATGCGGACCGGGTTAAGGGGGCGCTGCTGAAGCACGTGCGCGAGGCCGGGCTGTTCACCAGCTGGACGGAGCAGGAACCGCCGTACGAGGAGGCGGTGGCGGCGTTCGTCGCCGCGGGGCCCTGCGGGGCGCCCGGCGAGCGCGTGGCCGCCTTCCGGAGCCGTATGGAGCCGCACATCCGGGCGAACATGCTGGGCATGGCCCTGGCCCAGTTGACGATGCCCGGCGTGCCGGACGTCTATCAGGGCACGGAGGGGGAGTACCGGGCGCTGGTGGACCCGGACAACCGCCGGGGCGTGCGGTTCCCGCACCAGGACCCCGGGGAGAAGGGCGCGCTGACGGCGGCCGTGCTACGGCTGCGCAGGCGGCGTCCCGAGGGGTTCGGTGACTCGGCGTCGTACGTGCCCCTGACCGCCGAGGGCCCGGCCGCCGCGCACTGTGTGGCCTTCGGGCGCTCCGGAGAGGTGGTCACCGCCGTGACGCGGCTGTCGCTGCGGCTGGCGCAGTCGGGTGGCTGGCGCGGCACGGTGCTGGCGCTGCCGCCGGGGCGGTGGGCCGATGTGCTGGCTCCGGAGCGGGAGTTCACCGGGCACGCGCGCGTGGAGGAGCTCTTCGAGGGCCTCCCGGTCGCGTTGCTGGAGCGGGTCGGTGAGGGGGCGGTCGAGCAGTAGGGGGCGACCGTGCAGCGGCCGTGGAGCCGGGGCGAAGGCCTCCGCCGCGAGCACGACGTCCAGCGCGTACGAGGGCACCCTGCGCCCTGCCGGAGCGCCGGCGACCCGGCTCGGGCCCGCGTGCGCGCCCGGGGCCCGTGCACCGGTGCAGCGCATGGTGACGAGCTCTGGCGCCTTCTGCGATCCGGCGCTCCCGGCGTCCGTTCATGCCGGTCGGCGGCGGGCGACCGGTGCGGACACCCGGGCCGGAACGACCTCGCGCCTCCCCCGGCTCCCGTTGCCCCACCCGCCTGGGGTGAATGCAACTGAGCGCCCCCGGGAGCCTCCCCCGTGAAGTCCTTGACACGTAAACCAGACCGTGGGGTACTGCGGATTGCGAAGGCTGGGCGGACATGACGGGGGTGAGTCTCCTGCCGGAGCTGCGCTACCCCACGCTGACCGAGCTGGTCCTGTCCGCCCGCGCACTGGCCGCTCACCGACCGGGCCTGTGCACCCTGAGACAGGTGGGGTCCTCCCGAGCGGGCAGACCCCTGCACCTGCTGTCCATCGGTCACGCGCGGCCCGCCGTCCTGGTGGTCGCCGGAGCGCACTCCAACGAACCGACCGGTGGGCCCACGGTCCTCGCGGTCGCCGAACGCGTCCTGCTCGAGCGGGAGCTGCGGAGCGACATCTCCTGGCACTTCCTGCTGTGCGCGGATCCCGACGGGGCGAGCCTGCACGTCACCCCGGCACCTCGCAGCCTGCTCGACTACCACCACGGCTTCTTCCGGCCGGCGGCCTCGGAACAGCCGGAGTGGGCACCGGCCACACTGCCGGCCGACCGGCTGCCGCCCGAGACGCGCGCGCTGACCCGGGTCATCGACGAACTGCGGCCCTACCTCCAGGTGACCCTGCACGGCACCGATCTGGGCGGCAGCTGGGTGCAGTTGACGAAGGACGTCCCCGGCCTCGCCGAGCCGTTCGCGAAGTCCGCGGCCCAGCTGCACATCCCGGTGGAGACGGGTGCCTCGGACGCGGCGGGCTGGCCCGCGTCCGGACCCGGGGTGCATGTGATGCCGGCGCCGGGCGCGGGCGCGGCCTATCCGAGCATGCCGGACGACGCGCGCAGCAGCACCTGGTACCACGTGCACCGCTACGGCGGCCTGACGGCGGTCGTCGAGGTGCCGATGTGGGCCAGCGACCTGGTGGACGACCCGGCGCCGCATCCGGCCCCGGCCAGGGCGATGCGGCGGCTGGCGGCCCGGCTGCTGCGGGACGCGCTGGAGGTGGAGCGGGTGCTCGCCGAGGCGCTCCCCCACCTGGACGGCGTCGACGGGCCCCTGCTGCGGGCCTCGAAGTGGGCACTGGAGCTGGTGCCGGGGCTGGCCGCCGACTGGATGCGCACGCCGCCCGCCGACGACACCATGGCGTACGTCGGGAGCGTGGACGCCTTCGGGCGCCGGCTGCCGCTGCGGGCGGCGGCCATGCTGCTGCGTGTCCTGCGCGAGGCCGACGACCGCGGGGCACAGCGCCTCGAACACCTGGTGGCGACCTGGAGCGACGCCTTCGCCGAGCGCTTCCGCGCCCGCTGGGTGCCCCTGGAGCACCAGGTCGAGCACCAGTCCCGCACGGTCGTCGCGGCAGCGCTGCACGCGCGCGACCGGCCGACGTGAGCCGCGCGTGAACCGCGCCGGCTTGTGCGGTACGGCCGATGCGGCACGGTGTCAGGCGTCCAGCGCGAACACGGCTCCCGTCCGAGCACCCATGGCGCACCCGTTGGCGAACGTCTCCCGGTAGTCGACCGGCCGTCCCTGCCACTCCCCGCGCGCGTGGACGGTCACCGGGGCGTAGATCATCGGGCAGAAGGCGTCCGCCGTCCGGAGCCGGCTGATGTCGCCGCCCACCTTCTCGAGCTCCGCGCAGGCCTGCGCCGCCTTCCCGTGGCCCTGCGGCGGGTCGCACAGCAGCAGCGTGCCGCGCGGGTCACCGTGGCGGGCGTCGCCCCGGGTGACCGTCAGGAAGAGCCAGTTCCCCGAGTCCGATTCCTGGGCCGCCGCCGGCGCCGGGGACGCGCCGAGGAGGAGCATGGCAGCCGCCGCCAGCAGGCCGCCCCGTACCGCTTTCGCCGTGATTGATTGCGTCATTCCCGATGCATCGGCACGGCGGCCCCGGCATTCCACCCCGACTCACCCGAACGGGAGCACGCGGGCGCGTACCGTCCGGCGAGTTCGAACGCGGCGAGCACCACCCGCGCCTGGTACTCCACCTGGCGCGCAACCGGGATCCAGCGGGCCCCGCAGCCGTCGCGGTAGTCGTCGCACCACTCGTCGAGGAGCCGGCCCAGCTCCGGCAGCACCCCGGCAGGGTCGCGCCCGGCGCCCGTCACGAGCTGGTGCAGCAGCCCGGCGGTGCGCAGGGCGAGGCGCCGCCCGGCGATGCGCAGGGCGGCCAGATGGGCGGTGCTGAGCGGGGGAAGCGGGTGTACGCCGACCGGGTCCCGAACGTCGGGGTCCCAGGTGTTCGCGAGCCCTGGACAGACCAGTAAATAGTCGTCGACCGGAGCGAGCAGCCGGGCCGATTCCGGTCCGACGGGCAGGTGGGGCCGCAGGCGTTCCAACAGCCGCTGCAGGAGGAGGGTGTCGTGGCGGAGGGTATGGCTCACCCTCCGCAGGACCGTTTCCTCATCGGCGGGCGGAGCACCGTCCTGCACGGCGGCCACACCCCACATGGGGGCCTCCACGACCGCCGTGACCGTGCCGTGCCGGTACGGATGGAACCACGTCGACTCCACGGCCGCCTCGGTGATGGCGGCGGCCAGGTCACCCCGGCGGGGCCTGGGGATCCGGTAGACGGCGGGGCCCAGTTCCGGCCAGTACAGGGTGTCGTAGGGGCCCAGCTCGCGCGGGATGCCGAGGCGGGCCGCCGTGTGCGCGATGCGCTGGGCGAGGCCGGGCAGGTCATGGGTCAGCTCGACGAAGCCGCCGCCGACGTCGACGCCGTGCAGGGAGCACTGCAGGAAGGGCCGCAGTTCGTCCTGGAGTTCGAGCAGGGCGCGGGTCTCGGGCAGCGTGGCGGCGTCGGCGCCGTCCGGCAGCCATTCGGGCTGTTCCAGAAAGCCGGGCCGGAAGAAGTGCCGGAAGTAGTCGGCGAGGGCGTACGGGCCGTGCAGCCAGCCCTCGTTGCGGCGCAGGCCGTCGGGGTCGAGGCAGAGCAGCAGGTTCCAGGTGGCGTCGGCGCCCTCGTGCAGGCGGGGGTCGGCGAGCACCCGTTCGGCCAGGCGCAGGACGGTGGCGCCGCCCACCGGTTCGTTGGCGTGCGGGCCGGCCACGACGAGGGCCTGGCGGCTGCCGTGGCCGACGGACAGCAGCCACAGGGGCGTGCCCGCGCGGGACGTGCCGACACGGCGCAGTCGTGCGTCACGGGGACGGCGGGCGACAAGCGCGGCCGCCCGGGCGCTCAGCTCGTCGACGGTCGGGTAGCGGAGGAGTGGCGGCAGGGCACACCTCCACAATGCGGTGCCGTCGGTTCACCTGGTGTGCATGGTGTACGCACAGTCAGTCACGACTTGGCCAGTACGTCAACACCACCGAGGGCAAAGGGACTTGAGTCAACGCTTCAAGTAAAGGGAGGCCCCGAGCCGCCGGCCGGCTCAGGTCGCGGCGAGCCGGAACGACATCCGGCCGAAGCCGACCTGGTCGCCCTCGCGGACCACGACGGCACCGATGACGCGCCTGCCGTTGACCGTGGTGCCGTTGGTGGAGCCGAGGTCACGCAGGACCCACAGGCCGGCCTGGTGGCTCAGTTCGGCGTGCACCCGGGACACCGTCTCGTGGGTCAGCCGCAGCCCGTTGGCGGGGTCGCGCCCTATGCGCAGCGGATGACCGGACCCGGGGTGGGGCAGCAGCAGCTTGGGCAGCCGCTCGGCCTGCCATGCCCTGCGCAGCCGTACGGTGAAGCCGGAGACCGCCTCGACGGTGCCGAACACCAGACGGGACAGACGGCTCTCGGAGGGCAGGTCGGCGGTGAGCGCCGCGAGCTCGTCCGCGCGGCGGGCGGAGAGGGCGAGTTCCATGCGGCGCACGAACGTGTCGTGCGACAGCCGTCCCATGGCGACGCCGTCACGCAGCACCTTCAGCGCCTTGTCGCGCTCCACGTCGGAGAGCCGCGCGGGGTACGTGTTGAACTCGAAAGACGACGTCACGCTGCTGATTGTCGGTCAGTGGACCCCCGGTGTCCAGAAAACGGGGAAACGACCACCACACGCGCGTGATCGCCGAGACAGGCCACGACACCCGCCGCAAAAGGGAAGATTCAAAAGCGGATTGATCTCGTTTGAAGCACCATGGACGGGCTACATCACGGTGAGCAGACGAAGGGGAACCGTCCGTGCAGTTCGAGGTGTGGGCACCGCAGGCCGGCCGTGTGACGCTCCATTGCGAGGACGCCACGCGCGCGTTGGAGCGCCATCCTGATCGGGCGGGATGGTGGTGGGGGGAGGCGGAGGCGCGCGACGGGACGCGGTACGGCTTCGCACTGGACGACGGGCCGGTGCTGCCCGATCCGCGTTCGCGCCGGCAGCCGGACGGCCCGGACGGACTCAGTGCGGTCGTCGACCACGGCCACCACGAGTGGCGCACCGAGTGGGCCGGGCGCCCGCTGCCCGGTGCGGTGCTGTACGAGCTGCACGTGGGCACGTACACGCGTGAGGGCACGCTCGACGCGGCCGCCGAACGGCTCGGGCATCTCATCGAACTGGGCGTCACACACGTCGAGTTGATGCCGCTGAGTCCCTTCCCGGGGCGGCACGGCTGGGGCTACGAGGGCGTTTCGCTGTGGGCCGTGCACGAGCCGTACGGCGGCCCCGAGGCGCTGAAACGCTTCGTCGACCGGGCCCACGACCTGGGTCTGGGCGTGCTCCTCGACGTGGTGCACAACCACTTCGGCCCGTCCGGGAACTATCTGCCCGTCTTCGGCCCCTACCTCACGGACACGCACCACACGCCGTGGGGCTCCGCGGTCAACCTGGACGCGCCCGGCTCGGACGAGGTGCGCGCGTTTCTCGTGGAGAGCTCACTGGCCTGGCTGCGGGACTACCGGATCGACGGGCTGCGCCTGGACGCGGTGCACGCGCTGGTGGACACGCGCGCGTGTCACTTCCTGGAGGAGCTGTCGACGGCCGTCGACGCCCTCTCCGCCGATCTGGGCCGGCCGCTGAGTCTGATCGCGGAGACGGACCTCAACGACCCTCGGCTCATCACCGCGCGCGAGGCGGGCGGCCTGGGTCTGCACGCCCAGTGGAACGACGACTTCCACCACACTCTGCACACCGCGCTGACCGGCGAGGCCCAGGGCTACTACGCCGACTTCGCGCGCGCTCCGATGGCGGGCCTCGCCAAGACCCTCGCCGGCGGCTATTTCCACGACGGCACGTACTCGAGCTTCCGGGGCCGCCGTCACGGGCGCCCCCTGGACCGCACGCGCGTGGCGGCGCACCGCCTCCTCGGCTACAGCCAGACCCACGACCAGGTCGGCAACCGGGCCCAGGGCGACCGGCTCGCGGCCGTCCTCTCCCCCGGGCTGCTGGCCTGCGCGGCCACGCTGACGCTGACGGCGCCGTTCACGCCGATGCTGTTCATGGGCGAGGAGTGGGCCGCAGGCACGCCCTGGCAGTTCTTCACCGACCACACCGATCCGGAGCTCGCCGAAGCCGTACGGCGCGGCAGGCGGCGGGAGTTCGCGGCGCACGGGTGGGCCGAGGAGGAGGTGCCCGACCCGCAGGACCCGGCGACCCGGGACCGCTCCTGCCTCGACTGGTCCGAGCTCGACAGCGAGCCTCACGCGCGCGTGCTGGCCTGGTACCGGCGCCTCATCGCCCTGCGCCACGAGCAGCCCGACCTCACCGATCCCGACCTCGCCGACACCAAGGTGGCCTACGACGAGCAGGGGCGCTGGCTCGCCTTCCGGCGCGGCGACGTACGCGTGGCCGTCAACCTCGCCAAGGAACCGGCGGCGATCCCGCTGGGGCCCCGGCAGGCGGCCGTACTGGCGGCCTGGGAACCCGTGGAGGCGCCGGGCGCGGACGGGGTGCTGCATGTGCCCGGGGAGTCGGGTGTGGTGCTGCTGCAGGGGTGAGCGGGGCCGCCACGGCGGGCGCCGTCGGGTCCGCCCCTACAACTCCTCCTCGCCGTCGTCGTCCTCCCTGAGCTCCGTCACCCGCTCCAGCAGGATCGGCTCCCACGCGTGGTGGAGCTGCGCTCTGAGCAGCGGTGGCGGCGATTCGCCCTTGCCGCCGAGGCGGTCCGCGAGGCGGACGACCGCGTCGCAGCGGGCGAGCCAGAGGCCTCGTAGACAGGGGCGGGCGCCGTAGCCGGCGAGGGTGGCGGCGCGTACGGCGGCCGGGGAGCCGACGGCGAGGGCGAGGCCGGCGATGTCCTCGGCGGGGTCGCCGAGGACGGTGTCGGCCCAGCCGAGGACGCCACGCACCCGGCCGTCGGCGCTCACGACGAGGTGGTCGGCGGTGAGGGCGTGGTGGACGAGGACGGCCGTCGCGGACTGGGCGGCGAGCTGTCCGGCGGCCTGCTGGGTGAGCTGGCGCACGCGGGCGGCGTCGAACTCGTCGGCGGTGTCGAGGCGGGCGGCGGCACGTTCGGCGGCCCGGCGCAGGGCCTCCAGGGAGCGCGGTGCGGCGCGCGGCACGCCGAGCGTCTCGGCCTGCCGTACCGGGACCTCGCGCAGCCCCGTGAGCAGCCCGGCCAGGTCGGCCTCGCCGACGGCGGACACGTCGTGCTGCCCGCCCGCCCCGCCGGGCACCTTGGTGTCCAGGGTGCAGGTCAGTCCGGGCGCCCACTCGCCGTACGCGACGCTCGTCGGCAGTGTGACGGGGACGTGCGGGCGGACGAGGTCGCGCAGGCGCAGTTCGCGGCGCTGGCGGGCGGCGGCCTCACGGTCGGGGGCGAGGCGCAGCACATGGCGGGTGCCGACCCACCAGGTGGCGGGCTCGGCGCCCGCGGCGGCAGGACGGACCTCCGGTCCGGCCGAGTCGTCCGCGCCGTTCTTGAGCAGGGAACGGACCAGTCGGCGGACGGTGTCCGCGGTGGGTGTCGGTGCCTGGGTCATGGTCGCGCCGTCGTCGCTCGGGGGTCTACGGGGGCCGGGCTCCTCGTTCCCGGTGGCCGGGTCAGTCCACTATGACCATCTCGCGGGTCGTGTCGTTGAGGCGCCGGCCGCCGTCCTCGGTGACCGTCACGATGTCCTCGATACGCACTCCGAAGCGGCCGGGCAGGTAGATCCCGGGCTCCACGGAGAAGCACATGCCGGGCACGAGGGGCTGCTCCTCGCCCTCGATCATGTAGGGCGGCTCGTGGGTGGTGACGCCGATGCCGTGCCCGGTGCGGTGGATGAAGTACTCGCCGTATCCGGCGTCCGCGATGACCGCGCGGGCCGCCCGGTCGACCTCCTGGCAGGCGACGCCGGGCCGCACCGCACGGAAGCCGGCCTCCTGGGCCGCGCGCACCAGGTCGTGGACCCGGCGCTCCTCCTCGGTGGGTTCGCCGACGTGGACCGTACGGGAGGTGTCGGAGCCGTAGCCGTCCTTCAGGCCGCCGAAGTCGAGGACGACCATGTCGCCGCGTTCGATGACACGGTCGCCCACCTCGTGGTGCGGGTTGGCGCCGTTCGGGCCGGAGGCGACGATCGTGAAGTCCACCTGGGAGTGGCCGAAGCGGCGCAGCAGGTGGGCGAGGTCGGCGGCGACCTCGGACTCGCGGCGACGGCCGAAGGGAACCTTCCGGATCTCCTCGAACGTTGCGTCTGCGGCCGCACCCGCGGCCGCCAACAGCTCCAGCTCGGCGGCGTCCTTGACGGCGCGCAGCATCGGCAGCGCGTCGGTGAGGGAGGCGTAGGAGGTGCCGGGCAGGGCCTTCTGCAGGGCCAGCAGGTGCAGGGCCCAGGCGTTGTCGCTGATGCCGAACCGGCCGCTCGCGTCGAGGAGGGCGGCGGTGGCGGCGTAGGGGTCCTTGCCGTCGGTCCAGTCGCGCAGGGTCAGGCCGGGCGCGCCGGTGGCCTGCGCGGCGTCCGGGGCCTCCAGGGCGGGGACGACGAGGACGGGCTCCCGGCCGGGGACGAGGACCAGCAGGGTGAGCCGCTCGGTCTCCGCGGTGGGCGCGTAGCCGGTCAGCCACACCAGGTCCGGGCCGGGGGCCACCAGCAGCCCGGCCAGGCCGGCCTCCGCGGCCGCCCGCGCGGCACGTTCCATACGGGCCGCGTAGTCGTCGGCGGTGAAGGGCGCGGGTGCGGTGCCGGTCATCCGGGCCTCCCTGGGCGCGTGAAAGGACTACGGGCAGCATCCTGCCCGTACGGAGGGGGCGGCGCGAGCCGATCGGCGGGTCTTTCGAGCGGCTCGTCGGGCAGCCCGGCCCGGGCGTGGCGTCAGCTGTCCAGGGCCATGCGGACACCGAGGAGGAGCAGCACGCCTCCGGAGACCTGTTCCAGGCGCCGGCGCACGCCCGCGCGGGACAGCACGTTCTTCATCCGGCCGACGAACCACACGTAGAGGCCGTAGTAGCCGACTTCGTAGACCGCCCAGAGTGCGGCGAGGCCGATCATGGCCGGCAGGTGCGGGGCGCCTTCCGGGACGAACTGCGGGAGGAAGGACAGGGCGAAGACGGCCGCCTTGGGGTTGGCGAGGTTGAGCAGCAGCCCGCCGCGGTAGGAGGCCCAGCCGCTCTTCTGCGTGCCCTCCCACGCGGTCTCCTGCTCCCCCTGCGCGCGGCGGGCCTGCCGCAGCGCCTGGATGCCGAACCAGACGAGCACGACCGCACCGACGATCCGCATCACGTCGTACGCCACCTCGGAGGCCGTCAGCAGCGCGGTCAGGCCGAACGCGGCGACCACGCCCCAGACGAAGACCCCGGTCTCGTTGCCGAGCACGGTCAGGAGTCCGGAGCGTCTGCTGTGCAAGGACTGCTTGATGATCAGCACCGTGCTGGGCCCCGGCGAGGCGGCGACGAGGGTGCAGGCTCCCAGGAAGGCGATGAGGGTGGTCAGCATGGGGTCATCGTGGCCCGGCCGGCGGAAGGGGACCAGTGGATTTCGTGGACTCCTCCCTCAAGCCTTCGCTCGAGACGCACGTCGGTCAGGTGACGACGCCCGGGATCGCCGTCAGCTGCTGGTAGCCGCCGCCGCGGTGGCGCACCGTGAGGGTGACCTCGCGGCCCGGGCGGGCCCCGGCGACGGCTCGCGCGAGGTCGGCGGCCGAGTCGATGCGGGTCCTGCCGAACGCCAGGAGCACGTCACCGCGGACCAGGCCGGCCGCGTATCCCGGTCCCGGGACATGGACGCCGACGAGCAGGGCGCCCGGCTTCTCGGCGTCCACGGCCTCCACGCCGAGAGTGGCGACGGCGGCCGGACGCGGCGAGGAGGTGGGCGTCGGGGATGCGGGGGCGGAGGAAGCGGGGTGTGCCGACCCGGACGGGCTTCCGGGGGAGCCCATGCCTGCTTGTCGCTTCAGCTCGGCGAGCTTGCTCATGCCGATCACCGTGGCCCCGAGAGTTCCGAGGCCGACCCCGGACAGGATCAGGACCATTCCCACCAGTAGCGCGCACAGGAGGGTCGTGAGTCGTCGGCCGCGCCGGTGGGGCGCGGCGTGCGGACGCCGTGCGCCGGGGGCGGGCTTGGCCTCGTCGCCGGGCCCCTGACCTGGCATGGGCTTGGGTCGCAACGCAGTCTGTTCCATCGGATCGCCTCCGGCTGGTGACTACCCTGCGCACCGGCGCACGACGAGCCACGATCGAGTGAGACTGACCAGTGGTCAAGAACGGGAAGCCATAGGCGTCACGGCAGAAACGGGACGTCAGGGACGGGCGGGGCGGGGTGGGCCCTGCCTCACGCCGGTTCGAGCAACGCCTCCGCGACCACTGCCGACGCTCCCCGGAGGGCCCCGGCGTACACCAGTTCCGTCCGGTGTACGACCCGCGGTTCCGTGAGCGGTACGGCGACCGCGCCGGGCACCCCGGTGGCCACCGGGCGCGGCAGCAGGGTCAGGCCGTGGCCCGTCGTGGCCAGGGCGGTGAGGGCGTGGATGTCGGTGCCCTCGTAGCGCAGGGCGGGGCGGAAGCCGTGGCCACCGTTCGCGGCACGGAGGTGGGCGAGGGGCAGGCCCGCGTCGGGGGCCTCCAGCCAGCGTGCGTCGGCCAGGTCACCGAGGCGCAGGCCGGTGCGCCGGGCGAGCGGGTGGGTGTCGGGCAGGAGGACGCAGACGGGCTCCTCCCCCACGCCGTACGTGGTCAGCGGGGCCACGTCCGGCAGTCGCAGCGGGTCGCTGGGGGCGGCGAGGCCGTCGACGAGGCCGAGGTCGGCCGTGCCGGTGGCGACGGCCGCGGGGACCTCGTCGCGGGGCAGCACGCGCAGGGTCACGCCGGAGGCCGGGAGCGCGGCGAGGACGCGGGGTCCGAGTGCGGTCGACGCGGCGGCGAGCGTGAGTCCGTGGTCGGGCGCGGCCGCCATTCTTACGACGTCCGCGCGGGCCGCCTCCAGGCGCAGCAACAGCGGGCCCGCGTGTTCGAGGAGCCGTTCACCGGCCGCCGTGGGCGCCACGGGGCGACGGGTGAGCAGCGGTGCACCGAGGTCCTGTTCGAGCGCGGCCATGTGCTGGGACACCGCCGACTGGGTGTAGCCGAGCTCGCGGGCGGCCTCGGAGAACGAGGCCAGACGGGCGACCGTGACGTAGGTGCGCAGCAGGTGCGGGTCCATGCGCCAGAGCATCTCGCACACCATCAGTGCTGCTTATCGGAGGTGCAGTAATCATCGTTGGACGTGAAGGACTGGCCGCGCCCAGGATGACGGCCATGCCGAACACCGCTGCTCAAGCAGCAACGACCGCAAGGCTCGCCCTGGTCGGGGACCGCTCCCCCAACGTCGCCTCGCACACACGCGTGCCGCTGCTGCTGGACGCTCTCGCGGAGCGCGAACGGCTCGTCCTCGACGCCTACTGGATCCCGTCGCAGGACGCGGTCGCCGACGACGCCGTGCGCGGCTTCGACGCCGTGTGGGTGTTGCCGGGCAGCCCGTACCGCAGCGAGGCGGGTGTGCTGTCCGCGATCCGCACGGCGCGCGCGGAGGGGATCCCGTTCCTCGGCACCTGCGGCGGCTTCCAGCACGCGCTCCTCGAGTACGCCCGCGAGGTGTGCGGGCTGAGCCGGGTCGCCCACGCCGAGAACGACCCCGACGCGGACGACTTCCTGATCGAACCCCTGGCCTGCTCGCTGGTCGGCCACGAAGCGGTGGTCCGGGTCGAGTCGGGCTCGCTCGCCCAGTCGGTGATCGGCTCGGAACGGACCGTCGAACGGTACTTCTGCGCCTACGGCCCCTCCCGCCACCTCGACACGCTCCGCGCGCACGGTCTGCGCTTCTCGGGGCAGGACGAGGACGGTCACGTCCGGATCGCCGAACTGCCCGGCCATCCCTTCTTCCTGGCCACGCTCTTCCAGCCGGAACTGTCCGGCGACGGCTCGCGCCCGCACCCGATCGTCCGCGCGCTGGCACGAGCCGCCCTCGAGCACGCGGCGCGGAGGGACTCCACCCGCGCGTGAGGCCCGCCATGTCCGTCGCCCGCGCACGCGTGCGTGACACCCGTTCGTCCGTCACCACGCCACGCACCGGTACGTGAGCCCGTGCCCTTGCACCCGTACGTCAGCCCGTGTGTCCCTCCCCGTGGCCACCGTGGGCGCCGCCGTGGTCGAACTTCAGCGCCTCGGCGGGCATGACGACGAAGGGCCGCATCATCCCCATGTCCTCGTGCTCGAGGAGATGGCAGTGGTACATGAACCGGCCGTACGCCCCGTCGAACCTGCCCATGACGCGCAGCATCTGGTTCCCCGGCACCCGGAAGACGTCCTTGTATCCGCGTTCGTTGGGGGCCAGCGGGATCGCGGTGGCGGCGTCGTACCGGATGGGGCTGCGGGTGCCGCCCACCGCCGGGTCGAATCCCGAGACGTCGTGGGCGTCGCGGCCCAGCAGCTGGAAGTCGGCCAGGTGGATGTGCATGTTGTGGTCGTTCCCCTCACCCCAGAAGACTCGCCGCGCCGCACCGAAGTTCCCTGAATATCCCGTTCCGCACGAAACGTTTCGGCGACGGCATCCGGAGGCCGGAAGTCCGCTGTCAGTGGCGGCTGTTACGTTCAGTGACATGACCGATCACGCGCTGCGGGTGCTCCGGAGGAACCCCCGCCTGGCCGAACTTGCGGCCCACCCCTTCAACTTCGACATCGGCCGTGCCGCCCACGGCCACGTCGAAGAGGTCCGCCTGGCCTCGGGCGGCCCGCTCGACATCGTGGCGGGGGACGACACCGGCGGTACGTACTTCGTGTGCGCGGACGGGTCGATGCTGTACGCCGACTCGGAGGGCTCGGCCGGGATCGTCGGCTCCAGCGTCGACGAGGCGCTGGAGATCATGATCGGCCTGGAGGAGGCCGAAGAGGACGACGAGGAGGACGAGAAGGAGTTCGACGGGGAGCACGGAGACGGAGCGCAGCGCAGCCGCCTCCCTCGCCTTGAAGAGGCGCGAACCGAGCTGCGGGCCGCGCTGGGCTTTCCGGAGCGCTCTCCCGCCGAGCTCGAAGCCATGCTCCGGGCGGCGCTCCTGCGCACCGAGCCCGACTTCTTGCTGCTGAACGGGGCGGAGCACAACGCCTATCAGCTGCTCGACTCGTATCCGCGCCCACCCCTGTGGGAGCCGGTGCTCGCGAGCGGCCGCGCCGATCTGACACTGCTGCGTGGGGGCTACGGTGTGGCGTGGGACGCCGTTGCCGGGGATCCCGTGCGGCGCCGGCTCGCCCTGCGGGCCGCGCAGTTCGACCGGGCCGAGGGCGACCTGGAACTGCTGCGGCATCTGTTGCGGCACGAGACGCGGTCCTCGATGACGGACGAACTGCGCCTCGCGGCCGTCCTGGTGGGGCTGCGCGGAGACGTCGGCGATCTGCCGCTGCTGCACGAGGTGCGTGAGACGGACTTCGACACAGCGTGCGGTCTCGGCGGGATGCCCGAACCCGGCGCGAGCTCGGAGGAGTTGCGGGAATGGGCGCAGGGGCTGGACGACTCGCTGTTCGGTACGGATCCCGCTGACGAGCCGGTGGCCACCTGGACCGACCTCGCGCGGGACCAGGGCATGACCGAGCTCGCCCGGGTGACGCTAATCCGCGAACTCGACGCGATCGTCATGGACCAGAGCAGACTCCGCCGGCCCGACGCGCCGCGGGCGTTGGCCACGGCTCCGCTGCGTGCACTCGCCCGCGACTTCGAGGAACTCGGCGACCACCCTCAGGCCCTGCGCGCCCAGCGCCTGTACGCCGCATTGCAGGAGACGGCCTGGGACCGCGTCTCGGCCCGCCTCGACCAGGCCCGTCTGGAGCGTGTTGACGGTCAACTGACGCAAGCTGTAGGGACCTTGGCCGCGCTACGGAACATCCTTGCAGCTCCCGGGGACGACTCCCTGCGCCACTGGGAAGGCGTGAACCTCGGCCGCTTCATGGCCGAGGAGCACTATCGGCTCACCCGCGCCCTGGCCGACGTGCCCCTCCCCGACGAGGCACGCATGCTCCTCCCGGCCGCCGACGCGATACTCGGCGAGCTCTCGGAGAACGCCGCGAAGGGTGTACGAGAGCTCGCCGAGGAGACGGCCGCGCTGGTGCGCGAGCTCAGCTGAGGAGGGGGACGGCCGGCGGGCGGTCCGGCACGAAGCCGTGTGCGCGGCGGGACAGGTACTCGGCCTTGTAGCGGTCGACCTCCCGGTGCCAGTTCAGGATGCCCGCCAGCCAGTTCTGGAGGTCGACCACGTAGTTCGTCATGATCTCCCGGGCCTCCTGCGAGAGTCCGAAGTCCTCGTACACGATGGGCAGTTCGTGCGCCGCCACATGCTCGAACTGCTGCATGCGCTGGGTCATCAGGTCGTGGACGACGTCCAGGGCGGCCGGGTAGTCGATGCCGAAGAAATTCTGTACGACGAGGATCGCGTTGTGGATCTCGCCGTCGTACTCGATCTCCTTCTGGTACGAGAAGACGTCGTTGAGGAGACAGGCGTAGTCGACGGCGGCGTTCTCCAGCGAGCGGACCGGGCCGCTGCGGTAGACCTCGGGTGGGACGGCGGGGCCGTGGCCCATCCGGCACAGGCTGAGGGTGAGGTCGCTGCCGAAGGTGGCACGGCGCATCTCCAGGTAGTCGACCGGGTCGGGGATGCGGTTCTGCAGCTGGTTGGACAGCTCCCACACCCAGCTCTCGGTCATGACGTCGACCGAGTCCTTCAGGAAACGCCGGTCCTCGGTGGTCATGTCCGCGGTCGTACGCGCCCACAGGTCGGTGAGGCCTCGCTCCATGGCGTCCAGGGGCACGATGGCGACCTCGCCGTCGAGGGGCATGCAGGCCGACAGGCGCTGGGTGGTCAGCCGGGCGGCGGCGAGGTCGCGGCGGTGGCCGAAGACGAGGGGGTAGTAGTCGTCGCCGTAGGTGCCCCAGGCGAGCCAGTGGGAGCTGAGGTCGAGGGCCTCGGGGGTGGCGTCCGGGTCGAGGCCCGCGGCGCACAGCGGGAGGTCGTAGGCGGTCAGTTTATCCTCGTCCCAGACACCTTCCTCAAGGATGCCCATGCGGTGCGTCCACTCGGTCAGGCGGTGCCGGGCCCCCTCGAGGTGAGGGCTGAGCTCCAGTTGGAAGGGCATGTAGAACTCGGGAAGACGGGACGGGCCGACCTTCTGGAACGGCACGTGCGTGTACGCACGCAGCCGCTCGGCGCCGGCCGCCGCGAGCAGCGCGCCGACGTCCGCGGCGGAAGTGCCCGGACCGGTCAGGCCCTTCCAGGGCGCCGTCGGTTCGGCGCGCGCGTTCATGTACCGGCTGGAGCGCATGTGCCATTCGTGGCCGCCGGACTGCCAGTCCTGAAGCCCCTGGGTGTACGCGGCGACGGCGGCGACCTCGCCGGGGGTGAGCCCCTTCTCCAGCGCCACGGCGGGAACCTCGGTGAGGGCGGTGTGCTCGAACTGGTGGAGGCGGGAGGTCAGGACGTCGTTGACGGTGTCGGCGGCCTCCTGGGTGGTGCAGCCGAAGAAGGTCTCCAGCACCAGCACGCCGTTGCTGAGCTCGCCCTCGTCCTCTACCTCGCGCTGGTAGGAGAACAGGTCGTTGCGCAGGTGCACGGCGTCCGAGAACGTCTCCATCAGCACACGCAGCGGCCTCGACTCGGCGACGGACGCGGGAACTTCGGCCGTCGCGTACTCCACGAGCCCGGACGACCAGGGGGCGCCGCCCACCTTGCGGCGCATCTCGATGTACTCGACCGGGTTGGAGACCCGGCCCTCGTTGATGTTGGACAGCTCCCACAGGGATTCGTTCAGCAGGTGCTCGGTGGCGACGGCGAAGCGGCGGCGCCAGTCGGCCGACATCGAGGGCACGGTGCGCGTCCACAGGTCGGCGAGGCCCGCCTCGACCGGGTTCTGCGGCTCCGGCATCGGGGTCGACAGGTCCATCGGCATGAAATGAGGCAGGCGGTCCAGGTAGGCCTTGCCGCCGGCGCGGTCCTGAGTGCGCTTGAAGATCTCCAGGAAGTGGTCGTCGAAGAAGAAGACCCACACGTACCAGTCGGTGATCAGGGAGAGCGCGGGGCCGTCGCACTCAGGGTGGGTGTACGCGCAGAGCAGGCCGTAGTCGTGCGCGTCCAGATCGGCCTGCTCCCAGATCCCGGACCCCTCCAGCATGCCCATCTCGCGCGCCCACTCGGTCGAATGGGCACGGGCCTCGTCGACATGTGGGTTCAGCCGCGCGGGATACGGCATGTAGAAGTGGGGGAGTTCGAAGGGCTGCTGCGTCATGGCCGGGCCCTACCCCTGGGCCTCGACGGGCATCCGCGGCACAGGACATGATCACACCATCGCGTGAATCGCGGGTGAATCCGGGAGTTCTCGACGGACCTTGCGGCGTTCATCTCTACGCGCGCAGACTTTTCGAGCCTCATGTCCCCCGTGCCCCCTCCCTCCCCGGAGTCGCGATGAACCCCACCGGATCTCTCTCCCGCCGTACGGCACTCGCCTCCCTGGCCGGGGCGGCGCTGGCCACGACCGCGGCGTTTCCGGCCTCGGCGGCCGAGCGGCACGGCCGCCGGTCCGTACGGTTCGCCACCTTCAACGCCTCCCTGAACCGCGGCACCGAGGGCGCGCTGATCACCGACCTGTCCACACCGGACAACGCCCAGGCGCGCAATGCCGCCGAGACGATCCAGCGGGTCGACCCGGACGTCCTGCTGATCAACGAGTTCGACCACGACGAGCGGGGCAGGGCGGTCCGCCTGTTCCTGCGCAACTATCTGTCCGTCGGCCACAACGGGGCCAAGCCGATCCGCTTCCCGTACCACTTCACCGGCCCGGTGAACACGGGCGTCGCCTCCGGTGTGGACCTCGACGGGAAGAACGGCGCGGTCACGACCCCCGGTTCGGACGCGTACGGGCAGGACGCCTACGGCTACGGCTGGTTCCCGGGGCAGTACGGCATGGTCGTCCTGTCGAAGTACCCGATCGACACGCGCGCGGTGCGCACCTTCCAGCGCTTCCTGTGGCGGGACATGCCGGGCCACGTGATGCCCCCGGGCTATTACAGCGACGCGGCTCGCGCGATCCTCCGCCTGTCGTCGAAGAGCCACTGGGACGTGCCGGTGTGCGTCGGCCACTCCACCGTGCACTTCCTGGTGTCGCACCCGACGCCGCCCACCTTCGACGGCTCCGAGGACCGCAACGGCCGCCGCAACCACGACGAGATCCGGCTGTGGGCCGATTACATCGGCGGGCGCCGGCGCAGTTCCTACCTCTACGACGACAAGGGCGTGCGCGGCGGGCTGCGGTCCGGGGCACGGTTCGTGATCGCGGGCGACAACAACGCCGACCCGTACGACGGCGACAGCTACGCCCACGCGATCCGGCAACTGCTCGACCACCCGGCGGTGGGTCTCCCGGCCACCCCGCCGGCCAGTGCCGGCGGCGTCGAGGCGGCGAGGCTCCAGGGCGGCGCCAACGCCTCACACCTCGGCAATCCGGCGTACGACACGTCCGACTTCGGAGACACCGCGCCGGGGAACCTGCGCGTCGACTACGTCATCCCGTCCAGGGGTCTGACACCGGGCGCGAACGGCGTCTTCTGGCCGACCTCCGACGACCCGCTGTACCGGCTGGTGGGGGACGGGAAGACGGTGCCGACGTCCGACCACCGGCTGGTGTGGCAGGACGTGCGCGTGGGCTGAGCGGCGCGGGCACGGGCACGGGCAGGTGGCGGCCACTCTCGGACGCCCTGCCTGTTGCGCACCGCCCGCCCCGCTTCCGGCCTCGCTGCGCGGAACTCGGCGAGGAAGGCGGACACGTCGCTCTGTCGGTCTTCCCCGACATACGCCACCTTGGTCCCATGACCTCCTTCACGCTCCCCCACGAAGTGCACGGCGAGGGTGCCCGCAAGGTGTTCGCCGTGCACGGCTGGTTCGCCGATCGGTCCGAGCTGATCCGGGTGGTCGAGTACTTTCTGCGCGCGGACGGCCCGCACGAAGGCGGGCAGGAGTGACGGCCCACCACGCACCCCCCGTCCCCGACGTCTTCGACCCCCGGCAGTACGCCACCGACGTCCCCCACGACGCCTATCGCATCCTGCGCGACCACCACCCCGTGGCCCGGCAGGACGAACCAGAGGTGCTGGGCTGGCCGGCCGGTCCCGGGTTCTGGGCGGTGACCCGGCACGCCGACGTGGTGCGCGTGCTCAAGGACTCGGCGACGTACTCCTCGTACATCGGCGCGACCCAGATCCGGGACCCCGACCCGGACGATCTGCCCTTCATCCGCCGCATGATGCTCAATCAGGATCCGCCGGGACACGGTCGCCTGAGGCGGCTGGTGAGCCGGGCCTTCACCCCCGGCCGGGTGGACCGTTTCGCGAGGGTCGCCCGGACGCGCGCCCACACGCTCCTCACGCACGCCCTGGAGACGGCCCGAACGGCGGACGGCACCGTGGATCTGGTCACCGCCGTGACCGACGACTACGCCCTGCTCAACCTGGCCGACCTGCTGGGCGTGCCGGAGGCCGACCGCAAGCTGCTGCTGCACTGGACGCAGCGGGTCATCGGCTACCAGGACCCCGACGAGGCGGGCACCCCGGTGCTCGACGCACAGGGCAGGCCGGTCAATCCGCGCTCGCCCGCGATGCTGCGGGACATGTTCGGGTACGCCCGGCAACTGGCCGCGCACAAGCGGCGCTACCCCGACGACGACGTCATGACCACCCTCGCCCACGATGCCGAACTCGCCGGTCCTGAGCTGGAGATGTTCTTCTTCCTGCTCACGGTGGCGGGCAACGACACCGTCCGCAGTGCGGCACCGGGCGGGCTGCTGACGCTGGCGGAGCACCCGGAGCCGTACGAGCGACTGCGCACGGGGCATGTCGAACTGCTCCCCGCCGTGGACGAGTTGCTGCGCTGGCATCCCCCGGTTCTCACCTTCCGCCGCACTGCCGCGCAGGACACGGAGCTCGCCGGCCGGCTCATCCGTGCGGGCGACAAGGTGGTCGTCTTCCACGCGTCCGCCAACCGTGACGAGCGGGCTTTCGCCGACCCCGACCGGCTGGATCTGTCCCGCACGCCCAACCCGCACGTGTCCTTCGGCGACGGCCCGCACGTCTGCCTGGGCGCCCACTTCGCCCGGCTCCAGCTGCGGGTGCTCTACCGGGAGGTCCTGCGGGTACTGCCCGTCCTCAGGACCGCGGGAGAGCCCAAGCGGCTGGTGTCGAACTTCATCAACGGGCTCAAGTCCCTGCCGGTGCGAATCGGTTGAGCCGAAGCGATTCGACGGCGCGGGGTCGTCATGTCCGCACCTGGATCAGCGCATGCGTCCCGCCCGTCCGCCACTTCTGTCCCTCCGCCGCCACCAGCGCCGCTTCCGTACGGGCGTCCAGGCCGGTGATCACGTCGGACTTCAGGGTGCGCAGGGCGGCCACCGGGCCGGGGAAGTACGCGGTGACGTCGGCGAACGGCGTGGTCGGCGGCCAGCGGCGGTCGCCGACCAGGCGCCGGTAGTTGAGGTCGCCCTTGACGATGGTGAGCGTGGCCGCGCCGAGCTCGTCGCGGAGGTCGCCGGGCATCGCGGCGTACGGCAGCGGGGCGCACGAGAAGGGGTGGGCGCGGACGGTGAGGCGGCCGTCCGTCATCGCCGACCGGAGGACCCGGCCGTACGCAGCGGCCACGCCCGGCGCCGCCGTCAGCCGGCGCAGCGCGTCGAGCACGTCGGCGTGCGTGGCGTCGGAGACGTAGTACGGGTACGCCTTGATGTGCAGGACGGCCCGGCCGATCCGCCCCTGGGTGAGGAGGTGGGCGATGAGGAGCAGGTCGGGGACGAGTTCGCGGCCCGCGTTGTCGGCGATCAGGCACAGGGTGGCGGAGCCGGACGGCGGGAGCAGGGACCAGAGGGTGTCGCTGTCGTCGGCCACGAGGGGCGGGGTGTCCGAGGATGCCTCGTCGTGTACGGCCGACAGGCGGAAACCGAGGTCGGCCCGGTTGCCCCACAGGGAGCCGTGCAGCAGGGCCCGGCCCTGTTCGTCGGCGGGCCGGTCCGCTAGATCGTCGAGGGCGGCGAGCTCCTCGCCCGTCTCCCGGGCGTCGAGTTCGGCCGTCTTGGAGGGGCGGAAGGGATCGATGCCCTGCCAGGGTCCGGTGGTGAAGTACCCGACGGATTCAAGGAGTTGGCGGTAGAAGTAGCTCTCGGACCACAGCCACGGCACGTCGAACCAGGACCGGCCGGTGTGGGCGTCGGCGTCCCAGGCCGTCCAGCGGTCCCGGTCGTGCGCGTCGGCGGGCAGCGGTTCGATCACACCCTTGGTGCAGCTCGCGAGGAGCGCGTCCAGCGCGCGGTGCTGCTCGGGGCCGTAGGGGAAGGACTCCCGTACCTGCCGGATGATCGCGGGGTGCCGTTCGGCGAGGACGCTGTGCGGGAACGAGCCGGGTTCGTTCCCGAGGAGCACGGGTGGGGGCGGGGTGTCGGACCTCTCGGGCATACGCGTCACCGTATCGCGCGGGTCAGGCGTGTCATACGGCTCTGATCTCCCGCTCCAGCTGTGTCGTGAGGGTGAGGTAACGGGCCCGGCGGGGCACCGGGACCAGGCCGCGGATCATGATGTGCCACATCTCTGCCACCCTGCGGGGCTGGCGGGCGACGGGTTCCAGGGAGCGGCCGACGACGCGGGTGCCGACGAAGAAGCACACGAGGGAGTTGGCCGCGGCCTCGGCGTCGATGTCCGGGTGCAGGTCGGACTCCTTGGCGGCGCCGAGGAGTTTGCGGGTGGTGATGTCCAGCAGCTCGGTGAAGGGGTGCCGCAGGGGCGGCCGTATCACCACTCCCCCGGTGGCGAGGCGCAGACCGGCCCTGGGGATGGGGCCCTCGACGGACAGCCGCGCGATGCCGAACGTCGTGCGCATCAGGGCCTCCAGTGAGGTGTAGCCCCTGCCGTCCATCTCCGCCGCGACCTGACGCGACGCACGGGACTGGAGCTCCATGATGGCCTGGGCCAGGTCCTCCTTCGCCGCGAAGTGGAAGTACAGGGCGCCCTTGGTGACTTGGGCGTACTCGACGATGTCGCTCAGACTGGTTGATTCATAGCCGTGACGGTCGAACAGCTCGGCGGCGGCCGTGAGGATCGTGGTGCGGGTCTGTTCCGCTCGTAACTGCCTCGCCATCAGCTGAACTCTCCTGGGGCCGGAAAAGAACGGGTCGCGCCGTTTGTTTCTTACTCCCCGTACACGATAGCTCAGCCCTCCTCGGTGCCCACCCCGCACTCGAAAACCGTCGACTTTCCCTGCCGTCCCACGACTTGCACATCGGTGCCGTTCGCACCCGGCTCCCCCACGGCCTCGATCCAAAGAGGCAGGTCGAGTTCGGCGTACTGGTGGAAGACGGCATGGAAGGAAGCAGGCCGGCGGGGGGACTTCCGGTTCCTGGCCCGGATGGCCTGGCGGACGGCCTCCAGCAGCAGCATGCCGGGCACATGATCAAGTGGGTGATCAAAGAAAACAGCATGGCCGGTATCGACTCGCAGCTGCCAGCGGCCGGGGGCCTCGGCCGGCGCGAGGACGACGTCCGCGGACAGGGCGCGGTCCACGGCCGAGGGCGGCAGGGCGGGCGGGACGGGCAGCACGGACACGGTGGCCGCGGTGCGCCCGCCGCGCAGTCGGCGGTAGACGGCCGCGCTGGTCCAGGTGGCGGCCACGTGTGCGGTCCCGACGTGCTGGTCACCGAGCCGTATCTCCGCGTCGTAGCGGAATCCGGCCGGGCGGCCACCGCGGCGGGTGACGTCGGAGACCGTGATGTGGAGAACGGGTTCGGCGGGTGCCGGGCCGATGGCCAGATGCTCGGGACGTGTGGTGATCCGCAGTTCCGTGAGCACGAACTGGTGGTCCAGCGGGACTTCGTAGCCGGTGTGCGCGATGAGTGTGCCGGCCTGGCGGACGGTCTCGGCGACGAGCAGGGGCTCGTATGCCGACCGGTCCGGCGACACGTGTAACTGGTGAGCGCGCGGCCATTCGGCGAAGACGGTGAACCGGTCCGCTTCAGTGCTGGTCGCACCGGTGAGAAACGTTTCCGCGACCGAGGCACGGTGGACGAGCTGGCGAGGTACGGTGGCGGTCAGGCCTTGCGGTGCCACCGGGGTCTCAGTGAGTGGAGTCGTGGCGAGTTGCCGCGGATGAGGCATGTCCCCTCCTTGGGTCCCCCCGTGTGTGCGCTGACAACGGCGAGGTGCCCGTGCCGCGAGCGTTAGAGTACGAGGCGACCGGTTTGTTTTCAATGCGGCCTTGGGTCGCCCGGCCGTGCCCGAACCGCTCCGGCGCACGCCCGGCGCACAGGTCGACTCGGCGCAGCGGAGGGGCTGTTATGGCGAGGCAGGAGCGCGCCATCAGAACGCGGAGGGTGATTCTGGAGGCCGCGGGCGCGGTTTTCGACGAGCACGGGTACGCGGCGACGACCATTTCGATGGTCCTGGAGCGGGCCGAGGTCACGAAGGGCGCCCTGTACTTTCACTTCCCCTCCAAGGAATCCCTCGCCCAGGCCGTACTGGACGAGCAGATGCCGTTCGGCGTGGTGCCTCCGCAGCCGTGCAAGCTGCAGGAACTCGTCGACATGACCTTTGTGTTCGGGCAGCGACTGATCGGCAACTCCCTGCTCAAGGGCAGTGTGCGGCTGGCCGTGGATCAGAGCGCGCCGCCCGGTGTCGACGATGCCGGGCCGTTCCGGCAGTGGGCGGACCATCTGGTGGGGTTGCTCGAACAGGCAGGTGACCAGGGCGAGTTGCTGCCCACCGTGGTACCGCGGCAGACGATTGAGCTGCTGGTCGGGGCCTTCGCGGGGCTCCAGTTGATGTCCCTGGCGCTGACCGACAGGGAGGATCTGGCGGAGCGGATCTCGGTCCTGTGGGGGCACATCCTGCCGAGCATCGCGGTGCCGGGTCTGCTGACCGCCATCGACCGCGAGCCCGACCGTGGCCTTCGGGTGCTGGCCACTCTCGGCGAAGCCGGTGTCGAACAGACCGACATGGACCTGTCCGTACGTTGAGTACACAGCCACCGACCGGAGTGACGGTTTCCGTCACTCCGGTCGGTGCCGTGAACGGCGGGTCGGCCGATGCCCCATCCGCGCCGGCCGGCCCGCCCGCTTGTGGTAGCCGTTCGCTCAGAAGGTCAGCTTCCAGCTGTTGAGCCGGCCCGTGTCCTGGGCCGCCGTGTCCTGGACGCGCAGCTTCCACGTGCCGTTGGCGGTCTCGCTCGAGGCGTTCACCGTGTAGGTGGCGTTGACGTTGTCCGCGGAGTCCGAGGAGCTGGCCGACTTCAGGCGGTACGTCGAACCGTCCGGGGCGACCAGGTCGAGGACCAGGTCACCGCGGTACGTGTGGGTGATGTCCACGCCGACCTGGAGGGCCGAGGGGGCGTTGCCGCTGCGGCCGCTCACGGCGATCGCGGACTCGACCGCGGAGCCGCTGTCCGGGATGGAGACGGCGGACGTGCTGGAGAAGGTGGTGCCCCCCGTGGAGCCGCCGCTCACCGCCTGCACCGTCTTCGTCGCGTCCGCCAGGCCGGCACCGCAGCCGCCCGAGCAAGTGCCGGGCAGAGTACGCGAGTTGGTCTTGATCGCGGACTCGATCTGCGCCGGGGTCAGCGACGCGTCGGCCGACTTCATCAGCGCGGCCAGGCCCGCGACGTGCGGGGCGGCCATGCTGGTGCCCTGGTAGTACTCGTAGCTCTCGGAGGACGGGCCCTGAGCGCCGGAGTTCAGCGTGGACAGGATGCCGTTGGCCGTGACGGAGTTGGTCTCGCCGCCCGGAGCGGCGATGTCGACCACCGAGCCGTAGTTGGAGTAGTAGGAGCGGTTCCCCTGGCGGTCGGCGGCCGCCACGCTGATGACGTTGCTGCAGCTGGCCGGCGAGTAGTTGGCGGCGTTGGCGTTGCTGTTGCCCGCCGCGACGACCACCGTGGTGCCGCGGTTCACGGCCGCGTTGATGGCGCTCTGGGTCGCGGTGGTGCAGGCGCCGCCCCCGCCGAGGCTCATGTTGATGACCTTGGCGACGTTGGCGTTGGCCGGGACGCCGGAAACCGTACCGCCGGACGCCCAGGTGATGGCGTCGATGATGTCGGAGTCGTAGCCGCCGCACTGGCCGAGGACCCGCAGCGGGGAGACCTTCGCACCGTGGGCGATGCCCGCGACGCCCTTGCCGTTGTTGGTGACCGCGGCGATGGTGCCCGCGACATGGGTACCGTGCCACGACGACGGCGAGGCCTCCCAGTCGGCCGCGCACTGGCCGTCGGTGGTCCAGTCGCCCGTGTCGGCCGGGTTGCTGTCACGGCCGTTGCCGTCGTTGGAGACCGCGGTGTCGGAGATGAAGTCGTAGCCGCCGACGATGTTGGAACCGAGGTCGGAGTGGGTGACGTAGCCGGTGTCGATGACGGCGACGGTCACACCGCTGCCGGTGGCGACGTCCCAGGCGCCCGGCACGTTCATACCCGCGGTGGACTCGAAGAGGTCCCACTGCTTGGCGTACTCGGTGTCGTTGGGCGTGGCCAGCGGCTTGTTCAGCCGGTCCGGTACGACGTAGGCGACCTGCGGGTCGGCCCGGTACTCGGCGACGACGTCGGCGACGTCCGTCCTGGTGAGGTTCTCACCGAGGTCGACGAGGGCGGCGCCGGAGCCGAGGCGGCGCTGGAAGTCGAGGTCCTCGCCGGCCTCCTTGCCCTTGGCGGCGGCGTCGGACTCGGCGGCCTTGTTCGACTTGGCCTCGGCTGCACCGGACTTGTAGCCGACGATGAGGCGCTCGGCCGTGGTGCCGGGGGCGGCCTCCGTCTGGGCCGCCGGGACGGGGGCGGCGGCTTCCTCAGTGGGGGAATCCTGGGCCACGGCGACCGTGGTGGTGGCGGCCGTGAAGAGCGCGGCGGAGACCGCGGCGACGGATATCAGCTTCCGTCTGAGGGGTGTGGAGGTACGCAAGGGCTTGCCTTTCGTGGCCGGCCGTACTCCGGGCAGCGCGGAGCGGCGGTCGATTCGCTTCGTCCTCGAAGCGGCGGGGGGTCCACCGGGTGGGCAGGTGGGGGCAGTGCGGCAAGGCGGGCAGTGCAACGAACGCAGATGGGGGGAGTGCGTGGTGCGGGGGCGCGGCGGCCGGCCTGGCGCGAGCTAGGCCCCGTTCGGGGTTACCTGTGGGGCGGCTGTGGTCGAACGATAGGCAAAGAGCTGGTCATCCGGATACAGGGGAAACCCTCGATCCGGCCGGAAACCCACCCTCTACGTCGCATGGTTGACCGGTATTGGCGGACTTTGCCCGACTCGTCACGCAGTGAACGCGCCGGGCCGGTTTCTCGTACTGCACGAGGACCCTTCCGCACCGGCCGAGGAGACGTTCCGGATGTCCCGGATGCCCTGGATGAGATCGCACCGCACCGCCCTGGCGGCCGCCGCCGTCACGCCGTTGCTGCTCACCGTGTGGGCGGCGGGCCCGGCCCGTGCGCACGGTGCGCCGACGGATCCGACCAGCCGTGCGTACGCCTGCTCCCCCGACGGCGGCAGCGCGTCCACGCAGGCCTGCCGGACGGCGATCGCCTCGAACGGTGCGCCCTTCACGGCCTGGGACAATCTGCGGATCGCGAACGTCAACGGCCGGGACCGGCAGGTCGTACCCGACGGACAGCTGTGCAGCGGCGGACTGCCTGCCTACCGGGGCCTCGACCTCGCCCGCGCCGACTGGCCGTCGACCCGACTCACGTCGGGGTCCACCCTGACGATGCGGTACGTGTCCACGATCCCGCACACGGGCACCTTCAAGCTCTTTCTCACCAAGCCCGGCTACGACCCGACCGAGCCGCTCGCCTGGTCCGATCTCGCGGAGCAGCCGTTCGCGGTGGTGAAGGACCCGGCACTGACGAACGGGGCGTACCGGATCCGGGCCACCCTGCCGTCCGACCGGACCGGGCGCCATGTGCTGTACACGATCTGGCAGAACAGCAGCACGCCGGACACCTACTACTCGTGCTCGGACGTGGTGTTCCCGCAGGCGCAGAAGCAGGGCGGCGAGGACTCCGCGGCGCCTTCGCCGGGCAAGGGCGAGCGCTCCGCGACGGCTTCACCGAGCGACGGTGACAAGGGCACGGACAGCAGCCCTTCGCCGGCTGCCGAACAGCGCACGTCCCAGCCGCCGTCGCGGGCCCCGGTGTCCGCACAGCCCCAGAGCGACAGCACTCCGGTGGCCTCCGGCACGGGCACCGGCTCGGGGCCGTCCACCCCCGTACTGGCGGGCGGCGCCGCGGCGGTGCTGGTGCTCACCGGCGGCGCCGCCCTCGTCCTGCGTCTGCGTCGGCGGTGAACCACCGCCGCAGGGCTGTCAGTTGACGTTGACGGCGAGGCCGGAGCTGGTCACCGGGGCGTACTTGGCGGTGAAGTAGGCGTTGCTGAAGCACAGCGACGAACCGGACGTCTTGGTGAACGGCTGGTTGGTGAAGGCGATGCTGTTGTCGGCGTTGCTCGCCGTGCCGGAGAGGCCGGGCGCCTGGTAGACGCAGGTGATCGTGCCGAGCAGGGTGCGCAGCTTGACCGTGGACTGGACGGCGGAGCCCGCGGCCGGAGTCACGGTGACGGTGCCGTCGGAGGACACGCTGGTGGTGTACGGCAGGTTGTCGACGGTGATGCCGCTGACGCCGAGCACACCGGTGACGTTGGCGGTGCAGCCGCTGGTGTCGAAGGTGTGGGAGGTCAGCGACTCGGTGGCGGTGCCGGGGGCGGCGGGGTTGTCGGTGACGGTGGCGGAGAACGCCGACTTGGTGCAGGAGATGCCGCTGGTGCCGGTCGCGCTGGAGTAGAAGGTGGCGGCGGTGCCGCTCGCCAGGGAGGCGTCGAGCACGGCGCCGACCGCGACCGCCGCCCCGTCGGTGGTGGTCAGTACCGGGGTGTCGGCGGCCGAGGCGGGGACGGCGAGCCCGAGGGCTGCGACGGTGCCGGCGAGGGCGAGGAGGGTGCGTACGCGCATGGGGGTGTACCTCGACTTTCGTTGCGGGGGTGTGCCCTGAGGGCAACTGCGCGGCTCAGGGGGTTCCGGTGGGGGCTCGTTCGCGAGTCGGTGGGCGCAGTTGCCGGTCCGTGACGCCTTCTCCGTACGACACGGACCGGCAACGACAGCCGACCGGCGGCCGGCCGGAGACCGTGGGGAGGGCTCCGGACGGACCGGGCGGGGAGGGCGTCCGGCACGGACCGAGGGGGAAGCGACCGTGACGGCGCCGTGGAGTGATCTCGCGGAATGTGAAGGACATCAAGTCCGGGAACGCGGGGCCACGGGCCACGCGACGGCGGATCCGGCGCCACGGATCCAGGGGGGAGCCAGGGAGAGTTGTAGACCTGAGTGTCCGTCAACGTCAAGGCATGGCAAGGGAGTTGATGACTCCCGTCGGCACTTTTCGAGGCTTCCGAGGGAGTCGCACAAGAGGAGAACTCACAGGTGACGCACAATCAACACTCTTTTCCCACAACTGCCTTGACCCTCAGGTGTAACCACCGGTAACTTCCGGGCTGGCTACTGCGGAGTACGAGAAAGCCCTTGCACCCGCCGGGAGTTGCGAGGGGCGTGCGCCGCGGGCGCTGTCCGCGCCAGGACAACGTGCCACTGATGCCCTACCCGCACTTTTGCATCTGGGAGCAGTTATGGCCTCGTCCTCGGACGTCACCTCGTCCGCCGACCACACCCCCGAGAACCCGGAAAGCGGTTCCGTGCCGGCAGCATCCGAACCCACCGACGGACCCGCCCGACGCGGGCGGGTCCGGGCGCGCCGGGCCGCCGTGATGGCGGTGCCGGCCACCCTGGTCGCCGGTGCTCTCGCGGTGCTCACCGCCGAGGGCGCGCTGGGCGTGCAGTTCGCGATCTCCGGCATGCCCTTCACGGTCACCGCGACCGAGCTCAACGGCACCGGGTTCGAGCAGTTCGGCGGCCTCGACAACATGGCGCCGGGCAGCCCCAACGAGGGGGACACCGGCGGCCAGGTGCTGGTCGTCACCTCCGCGATCAAGAACGCCACGCTCACGAAGCTCTGCCAGAGCGTCGACCTCGGCGGTACGAACCTGCTCATCACCGCGGGCAGCGGGGCGGAGAAGGTGAGCGCGAGCGATCTGACCACCGACTCGACCGAGCTGTCGGGTGACGCGGCGTTCAACAACATCGAGATCGGCAACGACGCGAGCACCTTGACCAAGGCCGGGGTGAAGGGGCCGATCGGCGTCTTCAGCCAGCAGGCGGACACCGTGCGCATCGCCAATCTCCGCCAGACCAACTACGCGACCACAGCTGGCGTGTTCAAGCTGCCTGGGCTGAAACTCGGCTTCAGCAGCAAGGGTTGCTGATGGCGGAGCGTTCGGGTTTCCGGTCGGCCTTCCGTCGCTGGCGGGCCGACCGGCCGTTCTGGGGCGGGGTGTTGCTCGCGCTGGGTGGGGCGGAGATCCTGCTCACGATGAAGGCGTCCATGAAGGTCGTGCTTCATGTCGGGATGCAGGGGCTGGCGGGGTATCTGCTGCCGGCGCTGATGCTGCTGCTGGGTCTGCTGGTCCTGTTCAATCCGACTCAGCGGCTCTTCTACTCGATCACCGGGGTGCTGGTCTCCCTGGGGTCCTGGCCCACCTCCAACCTCGGAGGCTTCTTCGTGGGGCTCCTGCTGGGGGTCGTGGGGAGTTGCCTTGTCTTCGGCTGGCTGCCGGATCAGGAACCCCGGCGCCGGCGGCAGCGGCGGCAGGCGGGGGAGGGCGCTGCGGTCACGGGCGTTCAGTAGGCCGGGGAGCCCGCCTGAACCGGGTTCTCCGGCCTGCGGCCGGAGTCGTGACGCCGGAACGCCGTAGGGGTCCGGTGAGGTTCGGCGGGTGCGAGTGCGTCTTGGGCTGGTCGCGCAGTTCCCCGCGCCCGTAGGTTGGTGCACTGACCGCCAACTTCCCGAATTCCTAGGGTAGTTGTGGGTTGAACCAGCCAGAAGTCCATGTTGCCCGGAGGCCCCGTGTCCGCCGAACGTATCGATACCGAGACCGCACACTCCGCCCGGATCTACGACTACATCATCGGCGGCAAGGACCACTACCCCGCCGACCGGGAGGCGGGCGACGCCATGGTCCGGGAGTGGCCCGCGTTGCCCGTTCACATGCGGGCCAACCGGGACTTCATGAACCGGGCCGTGCGGTATCTCGCCGGGGAGGCGGGGATACGGCAGTTCCTCGACATCGGGACCGGGATACCCACGTCGCCCAACATCCATGAGATCGCCCAGTCGGTGACCCCCGAAGCCAGGGTCGTGTACGTCGACAACGATCCGCTCGTGCTCGCGCTGTCCGAGGGGCTGATGTCCGGCACGGCCGAGGGCAGGACGGCGTACGTCGAAGCGGACATGCGCGACCCCGCGGCCGTTCTCGACGCCCCGGCCTTCCGCGACACCCTCGATCTCGGGGAGCCGGTCGCGCTCACCGTGATCGCGATCGTCCACTTCATGCTGGACGAGCACGACGCCGTGGGGATCGTCCGGCGGCTGCTGGAGCCACTGCCCGCCGGGAGCCACCTGGCGATGTCCATCGGCACCGCCGAGTTCGCGCCGGACGAGGTCGGCCGGGTCGCCCGGGAGTACGCGGCCCGGGGCATGCCGATGCGGCTGCGTACCCTCGCCGAGGCCGAGGAGTTCTTCACCGGTCTGGACCACGTGGAGCCCGGCATCGTCCAGATCCACAAGTGGCGTCCGGACGGCACGGGCACCGAGGTGATCCGCGACGAGGACATCGCGATGTACGGGGCGCTCGCCCGCAAGGCGGGTTGACCCGGTTTGCGGGCGCAAGCAGTGCGGGCGGGCCGGTCGGCCGCCCACCCTCCGGCCAGCGGTTCATCACGATGTGGGAGCAACAACTCACGCGTTGTTGTTGCACACTTGACTACCGGTGGTCACACGCGATTGGCTCCGCCCCAGCGAGAGTTCACCCGGTCGGCGAACTCCCCGGTCGACGCCGGCCGTCCTCTCGTTCGTTCCTACGGCTCGGCCGCACAGCGAGGTGCCGCACCCTCATGAAGACCCCACCCCCCTCCCCCTCTTTCACTCGCGTCGCGGCCCTCACGGCCGCCGCCTGTCTGCTGCTGGCCGGCTGTTCCGCCGTCGGCGGCTCCGACGAGGCGTCGGACGCGGACGCCGCCGGCTCCTCGGGACTGAAGGTCGCCCTCATCACCCACGGCGGCGAGGGCGACGCCTTCTGGGAGCTGGTGCGCAAGGGCGCCCAGGCAGCGGCCGCAAAGGACGGCATCGATCTGACCTTCGCGAGCGACTCCGACCCGGTCGGCCAGGCCGGGTTGATGCGCGACGCGATCAGCCGGAAAGTCGACGGCATCGCGGTGACCCTGGCCAAGCCGACGGCGATGACAGGTCCCGTCGCCCAGGCGCGGGCGGCCGGCATACCGGTGGTCGGCCTCAACTCCGGTATAGACGACTGGCAGTCCGCGGGCCTGGTCGGCTACTTCGGCCAGGACGAGAGCGTCGCGGGCCGGGCCGTCGGCGACAAACTGGACGACCTCAGGGCCGAGCACGCCCTGTGTGTCATCCACGAGCGCGGCAACGTCGCCCTGGAGGCGCGCTGTGCGGGCGTGAAGAAGTCCTTCGGCGGCGAGACCGAGAACCTCTACGTGGACGGCACCGACATGGACGCGGTGACCGCCTCCGTCGCGACGCGGCTCAGACAGGACCCGAGCATCGACGAAGTCGTCATGAACGGCGCGCAGTTCGCGCTGGCCGCGGTGAAATCGGCCGAGGAGGCCCGCTCCAAGGCCCATGTCGCGACCTTCGACCTCAACAAGGACCTGGTCAAGGCGGTCCAGGCCGGGGACGTGCAGTTCGCGGTGGACCAGCAGCCGTATCTGCAGGGATACCTCGCGGTGGACTCGCTGTGGCTGTACAGGACCAACGGCAACACCCTCGGCGGTGGTGAGGCGCCCGTCCTCACCGGACCGGCATTCGTGACCAGGGCGAACATCGCCTCGGTCGCGAAGTTCGCCGCCAACGGAACCCGGTGACCGGACAGTTCCCCCGGCGGTGTCGCCAAAGATTCGGTCACGCGTGACACATACGCTCACTTGTACGGATAGCATCCAGCGCATCCCCTGTGACGTATCGGACACGCCGCCACCCCTGGCGCTCGTCCCGCTTCCGCTTCCGCGCTGACCCCGCCCGCTCCCACCCTCCGCTGATCGCCCTAGGACGACAATGTCTCCACGGACAGGTCCCCGGCGCCGCCTCGGCTCCATCCGTCTCTCCCTGATCCTGCTGGCCCTGGTGCCCAGCGTCACGCTCGCCGCCGTCTGGAGCGTGACGACGATCCAGATGTTCTCGGAGGGCCTGGGGCTGCGATCGCAGACCGGGCTGAGCAAGTCGACCGGGGCCATGGGCACGGAGGCCACGCTCGCGCTGCAGCAGGAGCGCAGCTACTCGGCCGTATGGCTGGCGTCCCGGCAGGAGGAGGCCCGCAGCGCGCTGGACGAGCAGCGGCAGAAGACCGACAAAGCGGTGGCGAAACTCCTCTCCCAGTCGGACGCGATCCAGCAGGCACCCTCCCGGATCAAGGACCGGCTGTACTCGGTCGTCGCGTCGGCGAGCAGTCTGGAGTACTACCGGGGGCAGGTGGACAACCCCACCGACATCACCGCCGTGCAGGCGCTCGGCCAGTACACGTCGATCATCGACGACCAGATCCACGCCTTCCAGGAGCTCTCCCAGGTCGACGACGGCGACCTCACCTCGCAGGCCGGTCCGCTCGTCGCGCTGGAGCACGCGGCGGAACTGGTGTCCCGGGAGGACGCGCTGCTGACGCTGGCCTCGCCGTCGCGGACGATGGACGAGAAGTCGTGGACCGAGTTCGCGGAGCTGGTGAACACCCGCCGCTGGCTCGTCGAGGACCAGATCCTCCCCTCGCTCACGGGGAGCGCGAAGTCGGAGACCGAGCGGATCCTGGGGAGCCCTCAGTGGGGGACCCTGGAGACCGTCGAGGACCGGGTGCTCGCGGCGCGGTCGACGGCGCGCGGGGACGGGGACATCTCCGTCCCGGACGCGCAGAAGGAGTGGCGGGCGGCGCTGGTCAAGGTCTCCGACGAGTACGAGGTCCTGATCCGGCAGCAGACGACCGCGCTGCTGCAACGCAGCGGCGACAACGCCCGCGGCCTGCTGATCAAGGCCGCCTCCCTGAGCGCGGGCGGCCTGGTCGCCCTGCTGGTGTGCGTCTGGATGTCGTGGCGGATCACGCGCTCGCTGTCCCGGCGCCTGCACGGCCTGCGCGAGGCCACCCTCGGTCTCGCACAGGAGCGGCTGCCCGACGTGGTGGCGCGGCTGGAGCGGGGCGAGAAGGTCGACGTGGAGCTGGCCACCCCGCCGCTGGACTACGGCCACGACGAACTCGGCCAGGTCGCCAAGGCCTTCAACACCGCCCAGCGCACCGCCGTGCACACCGCCGTCGAACTCGCCGACACCCGGCGCGGCTTCCAGAAGGTCATCCTGGGCATCGCCCGGCAGAGCCAGAACCTGGTCAACCTCCAGCTCACCAAGCTCGACGCGCTGGAGCGCGCGCACCAGGACCCCGAGATCCTCAAGGGCCTGTACGAACTGGACTCCACAGCAAGCCAGTTGCGCCGGTACGAGGAGAACCTCGTGATCATCAGCGGCGAGCGGCCCGGCCGCAGCTGGAGCGAACCGGTCGCGCTGATCGACATCCTGCGCAGCGCCGTCGGCGAGGTCGCCGAGTACCGGCGGGTCGAGGTGCAGACGGAGGAGGAGGTGCATCTGGCGCCGCCTGCCGTGGCGGACGTCATCCATCTGCTGGCCGAGCTGATCGAGAACGCCACGCTGTACTCCCCCGCGCCCGCGCCGGTCGGGGTGCGGGCGGCGATGGTGGCCAAGGGCCTGGCCGTGGAGGTCGAGGACCGTGGGCTCGGCATGTCCGAGGAGGACTACGACTCCTTCAACGCCCAGCTGGCCGAGCCCCCGCAGTTCGACGTGGTGGCCCTCGCCGACGACCTGCGCCTCGGCATGTTCGTGATCGCCCGGCTCGCCCAGCGGCACGGCATCGCGGTCACCCTGCGCTCCTCGCCGTTCGGCGGCACCACGGCGATCGTGCTGATTCCGCACGACGTCGTGGTCCGGGACCTGCCGGCCCCGGAGCCGGACGAGGTGGAGCACTCCGGTACCGCCGAACCGGAGGAGCCCGTACGGGAGGCCCGCCCGGTCGTCACCGCCCGCGACTCGGCCGCCCAGGAATCCTCTTCGGCCTCCGCCCCCGCCACGCGCCCCGAAGGCGGCCTCACCGCGCTGCCCCGCCGGGTGCCGCAGACCAGCCTGGCCGCCGAACTGCGCGAGGAGGCACGGCCCGCCGAGGAGAACGGCTACGACGACTTCACCGCGGAGCGAGCCGCCTCCTCCCTCTCCTGCTTCCAGCGGGGCACGCTCCAGGCCCGCGACGACAGCGGCGACGAGACCCCGGACCCGCCCGAGCCGGCCGCGGACCAGCGGATCCCGGCCGCCCGCCGGACGCTCGACGACGTCGCCCCCGAGGAGCGGCCCGCGGCCGACGGCGCCGATGCCGCCGCCCCCTCCGCGGCCGCCTCCCCCACGTCCTCCCCTTCGCCCGCCGACCGCTCATGAAGGACACCGCCATGACACGCCCCAGCCCCGCCACGGACACCCAGCTCGACCAGTTGCTCACCGGACTGGTGGAGCGGGTCGCCGACGTCAACCACGCCGTCGTGCTCTCCGAGGACGGTCTGGTGGTGAGCAAGTCCACCGGGTTCCTGCGGGACGACGCCGAGCGGCTGGCGGCGACCGCGTCCGGTCTGATGAGCCTCAGCAAGGGCGTCAGCATGGACTTCAGAGGCGGGCCGGTGCGGCAGGCGCTGATCGAGATGGCCAACAGCTATCTGATCCTCACGTCCGCCGGGCCCGGCGCCCATCTCGTGGTCCTCACCAACCAGGGCGCGGACGTCGGCGTGGTGGCGTACCAGATGAACATGCTGGTGAAGAAGATCGGCGAGCACCTGTCGGCGGCACCGCGGGCCCATGTCGGCCCTGGCGCGTGAGGTGGCCGGAGACGATACGGCGGGCAGGCTGGTACGTCCCTTCACGCTGACCGGCGGCCGGACCAGGCCCAGCCGCACCGACTTCACGCTGATCACGACGGTGACGGCGGTGGATCCGCCGCCGGAGCGGGCGCCCCGTCCGCAGCCCGAGCAGACGCGGATCCTGCGGCGCTGCGCCCGGCCCATCGCCGTCGCGGAGCTCGCGGCCCATCTCGACCTGCCGGTGAGCGTGGTCGCCATCATGCTCTGCGATCTGCTGGAGGCGGGCCTGATCACCGTGCACCCGCCGCACCCCGTCACCCCCCGCACCCCGGACCTGGACCTGCTGCAGAAAGTGAGGGACGGCCTTGGCCGGCTCTGACACCACCGTGGAATCGGTCGCGCCGCCCGACACGGTCAAGATCCTCATCGCCGGCGGCTTCGGCGTCGGCAAGACGACGCTGGTCGGGTCGGTCAGCGAGATCGCCCCGCTGCGCACCGAGGAACCCCTGACCGCGGCGGGCGTGGGCATCGACGACCTCAACGGCATCGAGGAGAAGCGGGCCACCACCGTGGCCCTGGACTTCGGCCGGATCACCATCAGCCAGGAGCTGGTGCTCTATCTGTTCGGTACGCCCGGGCAGCAGCGGTTCTGGTTCATGTGGAACGACCTGGCGATCGGCGCGCTGGGTGCCGTCGTCCTGATCGACGTCCGCCGGCCGCAGTCCAGCTTCGCCGCGATCGACTTCTTCGAGCGCCGGCAGATCCCGTTCGTCGTCGGCGTCAACGGCTTCCACGGCGAACACCCCTATCCCGCCGACGAGATCAGGGACGCCCTCGCGCTCCCGGAGCATGTCCGGGTGCTGCTGTGTGACGCACGGGAACGCGAGTCGTGCCGGGACGTGCTGATCGCCCTGATCGACCAGTTGATCGCCGACGCCCGGCAGGCGGGCTGAGCGTCACTCCTCGGGGCCGGTGAGGGGCCGGTTCGCGGGTGCGACGATCCTGGCCGTGAGGTCGGGGGTGGCCATCGCGGGGTCGAAGGGGAACATGGGCCGGCTGATCCGGTGGTGGCCGAGCCGCACCAGGTCCTGGTCGACGCCGCCCGGGGTGAGCGCCATCTTCCAGTCGGCCGCCATGGCGAACAGTTCGGGCTCCAGATAGCCGATCTTGACGATCACGAGGTCGGCCGTGCGCGGGTCCAACTCCAGGTCGGTGAAGTCGCGTTCGAGGTGATACGGCTTTCGCAGCCGGGTCAGGATCACGTGCACGCCGCCCACCCGCAGCACGGCCTCCGTCTCGGCGTCCCGGTCTCCGTGGCGTACGGAGTGCACCACGCCGGTCATCGTGAGCGGCCCGGCGTGCCGGTCGTCGACCTCCGCGCCGGCGGTGACCGTGACCGTGGCGCCGACGCCGGCCTTCACCGCCGTGTCGACCGCGGACGGGCCGGGCAGGGAGGCGTACAGGACGACCGGGCCGGACGGGTCCTCGAACTCCGGGCGGGCCAGGACGTGCTGGAGTCCCCAGGTGACGTCTCCGGCGCCGCCCGCCGTCGGATTGTCGCCGGTGTCGCTGATGAAGTAGGGGCGGGCACCGGAGGCGAGGGCCTCGTCGAGACAGTCGGCGAGGGTGCCGGTCGGGGCGACGAAGGCGAAGTCGTGGCGAGCGTCCCAGAATCCGCGGGCGAGACGCTCGGCACCGGCGGTGACTGCGGCCCGGTCGGGTCCGGTGACCACGACGGCGGCCCGGTTGCGCGGCTCGTCGGCCCAGGCGTACCCGACCCAGATCGCCGCGTCGGTCACCCCGTCGGCCGCTTCCACGTCCTCGACGGCGGCGTACACGCTCTTCGCGGGTTCGATACGGGTGGAGGTCTGCTCCCCGCCCAGCAGCACCGGCACCGGCACCCAGGCCTTGGCGGGGCGGGGCGAGCCGCTCGCCAGGAGGTCGACGAGGTTGCGGGCGGCCCGCTCCTTGGTCTCCATGGCGTCCTCGTGCGGGGCCATCCGGTAGCAGGTGATCAGGTCGCTGAGGTGGACGAGCCGCCGGGAGACGTTGCCGTGCAGGTCCATGGAGGTCGACACGAGGACGTCCGGGCCGATCACCTCGCGGACACGGGTCAGCAGGTCCACTTCCGCGTCGTCGAGCCCTTCGACGGTCATCGCACCGTGGATGTCGTACCAGAGGCCGTCCAGCGGCCCCAACTCCCGCAGTCGATCGATGAGTTCGCTGGAGAGCTCGGCGTACGCGGCCGCCGTCACCGTTCCGCCGGGCAGCGCCTTGCCGACCAGGGCGCCACGCCAGTCGGCGGCGTCCCGCAGCGGCAGTCCCGGGGCCAGGAACGGGTAGCGGTCGAGGACGTCCGGTCCGCGCCGCGGGTGGAAGGCGGGGGCGTCGGTGCGGGCCGGGGAGAAGGTCGACGACTCGATGCCGAGGCCGGCGATCGCGATGACGGGACGGGGGCGGGGCCGGAGCTGGTGCTGAGGCTGGGGCATGGCTCCTCCGGAGGGTCAGGGGTGGGTGCCGGCGACCGAGTGCAGCGCGTGGGCGAGGGCCCGCTGGAGGGCGAACTGGCCCGCGCCGACCAGGCCGGCGTCGGCGCCGAGGCCGGCCCGTTCGATGACCAGGTGCTCGGTGACCAGCGGATGGCAGCCCTCGTACAACTGGCTGCGCACGGCGGCGACGAAGGGCTCCAGCGTGGAGAGGATGCCGCCGAGGTACACGGCGTCGGGGTTGAAGAAGTTGACGTTGGCGGCCAGCACCATGCCGAGGTAGCGGCCGGCCTGCCGGACCGCGCGCGTGGCCTCGGGGTCGGCGTCACCGGCGAGGCGTACGACGTCCTCGGTGGACGTCACCTCAAGGCCGCGCTCACGCAGGATGCGGACCAGCGCCGCTCCCGAGGCGACCGTCTCCAGACACCCGGTGTTCCCGCATGAGCAGGGGATGTCGTGGGCGGCCTCGACGCGGACGTGGGTGATCTCGCCGGCCGCGCCCGAACCGCCCCGGTAGAGGCGGCCGTCGGCGATGACGCCCGCGCCGATCCCGGTGCCCACCTTCACCATGATGGCCTGGCGTTGCCCGGCGGGCCGGACGCTGTGCTCGCCGACGGCCATGCAGTTGGCGTCGTTCTCGATGGCCACCGGGACCCCGAACCGTTCCTGGAGCCAGTCCCGCACCGGGAACCGGTTCCAGCCCGGCATGCGCGCGGGCAGGGTCACCAGGCCCGGCTCGACGTCGACCGGGCCCGGCAGACAGAGGCCGACACCTCTGAGGGACTCCCGCCCGTTCCGCTCGGCGAGGCCCTCCAGGGTCTCGACCAGGCCTGGCAGCGAGGCCTGCGGTCCGTCGGCCGTCGCGAACGGCACCGTGGAGACGTCGGTGAGACCGCCTCCGGGGTGGACGACGCCGACGTGGGCGTGCTTGCCGCCGAGTTCGGCCGCCACGGCGTAGCCGTCACCGCCGCCGAGCCGGAGCACCTTGCGCGGCCGTCCGCCGGTGGACGACATGGTGCCCTCCTCGGTGACCAGGCCGTAGTCCAGCAGCTTGGTCACCGCGAACGAGACCGTCGACGGCGCGGCGCCGAGCAGTTCGGAGAGCTCCGTGCGCGTGGACGCCTGCCCTGAGGCGAGGAGTTCGAGGATCCGCCGGGTCAACGACCCACTTTTTTCAGTCATGGACGAAGTTACTTCCGTCATCTGCGGTCGGGACAGCGAGAGTAGGCCGCGGACGCGCCTTCCGGGCTAATTCCAGAACAGCAGAAACATACTTTTTACAGCGGCACTCCTGTTTCTTCGAACGGACGGGGCTTTCACTGACTGCACCTCGCTTCTGTCCCCTGAGGAGAGTCATGTCCCCTGCTCGTACGAGACTCCTCGCCGCTGCCGCCACCCTGTCCGCCGGTACGCTGCTGCTCGCGGGCTGCTCCGGGAGCAGCGGTACGTCGACCGGGTCCCGCGACTCCATCAACTACGCGCTGCCTGCGAACTTCACGCCGAACTGGATCCTGCCGATCGGCACCGCGGCGCATCTGAACACCAACAACATCTCCATCGCGAACACGCTGTGGGAGCCGCTCATCGCCTACGACGGCTCCACCGGCGAGATCGCCTGGAACAAAGCCGGCTCGGTCGCCACCGACGCCGACTTCGCGCCCGACAACAAGAGTGTGCGGATCACCCTGGGCGACCGGCACTGGAGCGACGGCAAGCCGATCACCTCCCGTGACGTCCGGTTCTGGTTCGACCTCATCAAGGCGAACAAGTCGGAGTGGGCGGGCTACAACCCCGGTCAGGCGCCGGACAACTGGACGTCCTTCAAGACCGAGGACGACCGCCACTTCACCATCACCTTCGACAAGGCCTACAACCCGCAGTGGATGCTGGCCAACGAGCTGAGCTCGATCACACCGCTGCCGCAGCACACCTGGGACAAGGGCGGCGACGCCAAGCAGGTGTGGACGTACCTCAACAACGCGGCGAAGAACATCGGCGACTACGAGAAGAACGCCCTCTGGAAGACCATCAGCGGCCCCTACGCGGTCAAGTCCTACTCGACGGCCGGCAAGGTGGTCCTCACCGCCAACAAGAAGTACGACGGCGGCGAGAAGCCGGCCATCCCCACGGTGAACCTGCTCCCCTTCACCACGGCCGAAGCCGAGAAGAACGCCCTGCGCTCCGGCAGCGTCGACTACGGCTATATCGAGGCGACCGACCTCGACCAGAAGGAGAGCTTCACCGCGCAGGGGTACGAGGTGAAGCCGTGGTCCGGCTGGGCGATCACCTACATGCCGTACAACTTCAACAACCCGGCGATGGGCGCGGTGTTCAAGCAGTTGTACGCCCGTCAGGCCGTCCAGCGCTCCATCGACCAGGCGAGTCTGGCGAAAGTCGTCTTCAACGGGACCGCGGTCGCCGGCTACGGCCCCGTCCCACAGGGGCAGGCGTCGGACTTCGTCTCCCAGGTGCAGAAGGACGACCCGTACCCCTTCTCGACGACGGCCGCCCGGGAGCTGCTGACCGGTCACGGCTGGAGCGAGCAGGGCGGGGTCATGACCTGCACGAGTCCCGGAACCGGGGCCGCCCGGTGCGGTGAGGGCGTCGCCGGGGGCACCAAGTTCGAGATGCAGGTGCTGTCGCAGTCCGGCTCGACGGTCACCGACAACATGATGAGCGCGATCCAGTCCTCGCTCGCCAGGACCGGCATCAAGTTCTCGATCAAGACCGCGCCCGTCAACTCGGTGCTGTCGCAGACCCCGCAGTGCAAGGCGAGCCAGTCGATCTGCAAGTGGCAGCTGTCCTTCTTCGGCACGGCCGGCAGCTGGTACTTCCCCGCCTTCCCGACCGGTGACTCGCTGTTCCAGACCGGCGGCGGCTCGAACTTCGGCAACTACTCCAACCCGGACGTCGACAAGCTCATCTCCGCCTCCACGACGTCAGGTTCGACGAGGGCGGTCCAGGAATACAGTGCCGCCCTTGCCGAGGACCTGCCGGTGATCTGGCTGCCGGAGCCGGTCTACCAGGTCTCCGTCATCAGGAACGGCCTCGGCGGCTTCTCCCAGGACTCGCTCGCCAACTTCCACCCCGCGCAGTGGAAGTGGACCGGCTGAGGCATGGACACGCTCCTGTATCTCAGCCGCCGGCTCCTCCAGGCCCTCGCGGTGATCCTGATCGTCACGATCGTGGTCTTCTGCCTGCTGCACACCCTGCCCGGAGGACCCGCACGCGGGATCCTCGGACCGCAGGCGACGGCCCAGCAGATCGCCGCGTTCAACCACGAACAGGGGCTCGACCGGTCGCTGCCCGTGCAGTACGTCTACTACCTGCGCGAGTTGGCGCAGGGTGACCTCGGGACGTCGTACACCCTCAACGAGGCGGTCTCGCGACTGATCGGGCAACGGCTGCCGAAGACGCTGGTGCTGACCGTGCTGTCCGCGCTGGTCGGGCTGCTGCTCGCCGTCCCGCTCGGCATGTGGCAGGCCGTGCGGCGCAACAAGCCGGCCGACTACGTCATCACCACGCTGAGCTTCGTCGCGTACTCGACGCCGGTGTACTTCCTGGGTCTGATCCTGGTGCTGGTCTTCACCCAGGCCCTGCGGTGGTTTCCGTCGCAGGCGCCCCAAGGGGACACGTTGGCCCAGGTGTTCGCCGATCCGGCGGCGCTGGTGCTTCCGGTCGTGACCGGGGCCGCGTCCATGGTGGCCGTGTTCAGTCGGTACATGCGGGCGGCGACGCTGGAGAACCTGTCCGAGGACTATGTGCGGACGGCTCGCGCCGGGGGTGCCGGACAGTACGCGGTTCTGTTCCGGCACGTGTTCCGGAACTCCCTGACGCCGGTGATCGCGATGCTCGGGTACTACGTGCCGGTGCTGTTCGGTGGGGCGTTGGTGGTCGAGCAGCTGTTCAACTATCCGGGGATGGGGCTGTTGTTCTGGTCCGCCGCGCAGTCCTCCGACTATCCGGTGTTGCTGGGGTGCGTGCTCGTCATCTCCGTGGCGACCGTTGCGGGGACCTTGCTTGCGGATGTGGTGCAGCGGGTTGTCGATCCTCGGGTGAAGGAGGGGCGGGCGTGAGTGGTCGTGTTGAGGCTGCGGGCCGGTGGGGGCTGATCGCGCAGTTCCCCGCGCCCCTGAAAGCTCACTTCGCGCGCAATCGGCTCGCCATGGCCGGGGTCCTGATCGTTCTGCTCTTCCTCCTCTTCTGTTTCGTCGGTCCGTTGCTCTACTCCACCGACCAGACCCACACCGATCTCAGTCAGGTCAATCTCCCGCCCAGCGGAGCACACTGGCTAGGCACCGACGCCGTCGGGCACGACCAGCTCGGGCGGCTGATGTACGGCGGGCAGGTCTCCCTGCTCGTCGGGCTCGCGGCCGGGCTGCTGGCCACCGTCATCGGGACGTTGTGGGGCGCGGTCGCCGGGTATGCGGGCGGCTGGGTGGACGCGGTGATGATGCGGGTGGTGGACGCCGGGATCGCGATTCCCGCGCTGTTCATCCTGCTCGTCGTCTCCGCGATCGCCACGCCGGGCACGGTCGGTCTGATCGTGATCCTCGGGTTGGTGTCGTGGCTGGTGCCGTCCCGGCTGGTACGGGCCGAGACCCTGACCCTGAAGAACCGCGACTACGTGCTGACGCTGCGCGCGACCGGCGGCACGCACGGCCGGGCGATCCGGCGGCACATCCTGCCCAACTCGGTGTCGACGATCGTGGTCGCGGCGACGTTCCAGATCGCCGACGCGATCCTGCTCGTCGCCTATGTGTCCTATCTCGGGCTGGGCGTCCAGCCGCCGAGGACCGACTGGGGCGGCATGTTGTCGGCCGGTCTGACGGCGGCGTACTCCGGGCGCTGGTGGCTGATCGTTCCGCCGGGCCTCGCGATCATCCTCGTCGTGTGCGCGTTCAACGCGATCGGCGACGGGCTGCGTGACGCGTTCGACGTGAAGGGACGCGGATGAACATCCTCGAGATCGCCGACCTGGGCGTGACCTTCTCGACCGGCACCGGTGACGTGGCCGCCGTGCGCGGAGTGTCGCTGCACGTACGACCCGGCGAGACGCTGGCCCTGGTCGGCGAGTCCGGGTCCGGCAAGTCGACGGTGGCGCTCGCCGCGATGGGTCTGCTGCCGGGCAGCGCGCGTGCCGCCGGGCGGGTGACGGTGGACGGCACCGACGTGGTGGGCGCCCCGGAGGCCGAACTGGCCCGGCTGCGGGGCCGTACCGCCTCCATGGTCTTCCAGGAGCCGGCGACCGCCCTGGATCCGCTGACCCGGGTCGGCTCCCAGATCGCGGAGGTCATACGGAACCATCGGGAGGTCTCCCGGTCGGAGGCCGCCCGTGCGGCGGTCGAACTCCTGCGCCGCGTCGGCATTCCCGAGCCGGAGAAGCGAGCCTCGGCCTTCCCTTTCCAGCTGTCGGGCGGTCAGCGCCAGCGCGTCGTCATCGCCATGGCGATCGCCAACTCACCGGGCCTGCTCATCGCCGACGAGCCGACCACCGCGCTCGACGTGACCGTGCAGGCCGAGATCCTCGATCTGCTGCGGCGGTTGGCGGCCGACTCGGACACGGGCGTGCTGCTGGTCACGCACAACATGGGCGTGGTCGCCGACTTCGCCGACCGGGTCGCCGTGATGCTGCGGGGTGAGGTGGTGGAGACGGGGACGGTGCAGGACGTGCTGCTGCGGCCGCAGCACGCGTACACACGAGGCTTGCTGGCGGCGGTGCCCCGGCTGCGACTGAGCGGTGAGGACCCGCCCCCGGTGCGGGAAGCTCCGGTGGTGCAACTGCGCGATGTGTCCGCGCGGTTCGGGCGGGTCCGGGCACTGGAGGGTGTCTCCCTCGACGTGCGCCCCGGCGAAACCGTCGGTCTCGTGGGCGAGTCCGGGTCGGGCAAGTCGACGGCGGCCAGGGTCGCGCTCGGGCTCATCGCCCCCGCCTCCGGCTCGGTGTCGCTGTTCGGGACCGACCTGGGCCGGGCCCGGGGCCGCAAGCGGCGGGCTCTGCTGTCCGGCGTCGGCGTGGTGCTCCAGGACCCGGTGGCCTCGCTGGACGCGCGGATGAGCGTGGCGGAGTGCGTCGCCGAGCCGCTCCGGGTGCACCGGAGGGGCATGGCGGCGGCCGAGCGGCGGGCCAGGGTCGCCGAGGTGCTGGAACTGGTGCGGCTGTCGCCGGAGCTGGCGGGCCGTGGGCCGCGTGAGCTGTCCGGCGGTCAGCGGCAGCGGGTGAGTCTCGCGCGGGCGCTGGTGCTGGACCCCCGGCTGCTGGTCGCGGACGAGCCCACGAGCGCGCTGGACGTGAGTGTGCAGCGCACGGTGCTGGAGGTCATCGCCGAGTTGCAGCGTGAACTGGGCTTCGCCTGCCTGTTCGTCTCCCACGACCTGGCCGTCGTGCAGGAGTTCGCGCAGCGTGTCGTCGTCATGCGGGAGGGCCGGATCGAGGAGCAGGGGCCGACCATGACGACCCTGCTGCGCCCGGAGACGGAGTACACGCGCCGGCTCATCGCGGCCGTGCCCGTACCGGATCCGGTGCTGCAACGGCGGCGCAGGCAACGCCGGGCGGCTCTGGGGACGGGGGCTGGCGCATGACGCGTGGAGTGCTGGCCGGTGTCGACATCGGCGGTACGACGACCCAGGTGGTGCTGTGCGACCCGGACCTCGGCGTCCTGGACCGCGTCGGCGTGCCCACCCCGGCCTCCGACGGCGGGGCGGCGATGGTCGGCGCCGCGCTGGATGCCGTACGGCTGCTGCTGGGCCGTACCCCCGCGCGGCTGCTCGGTGTCGGGGTGGGCGCGGCCGGCGTGGTGGACGCGCGGGCCGGGCGGGTACTGGTGGCCAGCGACTCGTTCCGCGGCTGGGCCGGGTTCGCGGTGACGGCGGCTTTCGAGGAGGCGCTGGGCGTACCGGCGTTCCTGGACAACGACGTCAACGCCTTTCTGCGCGGGGAGGCGACGGCCGGTTCGGTGGCGGGCGAGCCCGATGTGCTCGGGATGACGCTGGGCACGGGGGTCGGCGGGGCGCTGTGGCTGGGCGGCGTGCTCCACGACGGCCCGCACGGCGCGGCGGGCGAGATCGGGCACGTGCCCGGCTTCGGCGACCTGCCCTGCACCTGCGGCGGTCGCGGGCATCTGGAGACGCTGGCCTCCGGCCGCGCGATCGCCGGCCGGTACGCCGAGCGCACGGGCCGTTCGCGCACGTCCGGGGAGGTCGCCGAGGCCGCGCGGTCGGGCGACGGGGACGCGCTCGCCGTGTACGACGCGGCGGGGGCCGCCGTCGCCCGCGCCCTGCTCGTCACGGCGGGACTGCTGGACGTCACCACGGTGGTCGTCGGCGGTGGCGTGAGCGGCTCCTGGGCCTTGCTGGAGCATTCGATCCACGCGGCCCTGACCGCCGAGCCGCCCGTCAGCGGCCATCCCGTCCGGGTCCGGCCGGCCGGGCTCGGCGCCGACGCGGTGGCGGTCGGGGCGGCGGCACGCGCGCGTGCGGAACTGGGGCCCCTGGTGATCCGGGTGGCGGAAATCCGCCAAGGATGACCGAGTGATTGACGCGCACCTCGCGCTCTCCTACCTTCTGGTCGATTCGCCGAACTCCGTTCGACATACCGACAGTTCGGCATGCTCGTCCACCCGGGCCACAAGGCCCGCACCCCCACACCCCTGGAGCGCACATGGCCCACCCCTCGCGCAGACACGTCCTCGGCATGGCAGCGACCGTTCCGCTCGCGGCGACCGGCGCCCTGACCCTCGGAGCCGGGACGGCCCACGCCGCCGACTCGGCGTACGTCATGGCCTACTTCACCGAGTCCACCACCATGCTCGAGGCCGACTACGGTCTGCACCTGGCCGTCAGCACCGATGGTCTGCGCTGGATGCCGCTCAACCAGAACAACCCGGTGGTCACACCGACCCTGGGCGCGGGCGGACTGCGCGATCCGTTCGTTCTGCGCAAGCAGGACGGCACCTTCGTGGTGCTGGCGACCGACCTCAAGGGCACCGACTGGAGTCGCAACAGCGTCAACATCCACGTCTGGGACTCGACCGACCTGCGGTCCTTCACCGGCTACCGACTGCTGAAGCTGCACGACATGACGGGCACCCACAGCTGGGCGCCGGAGGCCTACTGGGACGCCGGGCGCGGGCGGTACGGCATCCTCTACTCGTCGGTGAACAGCAGCGGCCACAACGTGATCATGGTCAGCTACACGACCGACTTCCGCACCACCCAGAATCCGCAGGTCTTCTTCGACCCCGGCTACGACGTCATCGACGGCAATCTGACCGTGGGCGTGAACGGCGTCAACTACCTCTACTTCAAGCGCGACCAGACGCTGGTCGGCGCCCGGTCCACCTCGCTGGACCCCGGCAGCTTCACGGTCTTCAGCACCCCGGCCGCACACGGCGGCACCGAGGCGCCGACGGTGGTGAAGTCGCTGACGTCCGGCACCTGGTTCCTGTGGGGAGACACGTACACGCCCAACGGCGTCTTCTACGCCTGGCAGTCGGCCGACCTCGCCGCCGGCACCTGGACGGCGCTCGATCAGCGCCTGTACACCCAGCCGCTCAACTCCAAGCACTGCGGCATCCAGCCGATCACCCAGGCCCAGTACACCAACCTGGTCTCGCACTGGGGCGCTCCGGCCTGGAACCGGCTCAAGTCGTACAACCACCCGGCGCGTTACGTGCGGCACAGCGGCTTCGCCGGGCGGATCGACGAGTACCCCTTCGATCCGTTCCCCGACTCGCAGTGGAAGCTGGTGCCGGGGCTCGCCGACTCCTCAGGCGTCTCGTTCCAGTCGGTCAACTACCCGGCCCGCCATCTGCGGCACCACAACTACGCCCTGCGTCTCGACGAGAGCGACGGCACGTCGACGTTCGCGGCGGACGCGACGTTCTACCGGACGGCCGGACTCGCCGACGCCTCCTGGGCGTCGTTCCGCTCGTACAACAACCCGACCCGCTACATCAGGCACTCCGACTACGCCCTGCGTATCGACCCGGTCTCCACGGCCACCGAGCGTCAGGACGCCACGTTCCACGTCGGCTACTGAGCGGCCTCGCACCGGGTGGGGTGGTGGCGGCGCCGGCCGGCCACGACCCCACCTCGATCACGTCAGTCGAGGCCGGCCGACTTCAGCCAGGCCTTCGCCACGTCCAGCGGGTCCTTGCTCTCCAGCTGCACCTGGGAGTCCAGGTCGAGGAGCGTCTTGGTGTCCAGCTTGGCCGAGACCGCGTTGAGCGCTTCGACGCCCTCCTGGGAGAGGCCGCTCTTGTACACGAGCGGGGTCACGTTGGCGAAGCCGAAGAGGTTCTTCGGGTCCTTGAGGACGACGAAGCCCTCCTTGGTGATGGTCGGGTCGGTGGTGAAGATGTCCGCGGCCTGCACGGTGTTCTTCGTCAGCGCCGCCTGGGTGAGCGGGCCGCCCGCGTCCAGCGCCTTGAAGGACTTGAACTTCAGGCCGTACTCGGACTCCAGGCCCTGCAGTCCCTGGTGCCGGGTCTGGAACTCGGGCGAGCCGCCGATCACCAGGTCCGGGGCGATGTCCTTGAGGTCCTCGAGGCTGGAGTCGGCCGTCAGCTTGTACTTCTTCGCCGTCTCCGCGTTGATGCTGACGGAGTCCTTGTCCTCGGCCGGCGAGGACTCCAGCAGCGTCAGCTTCGCGTCCAGCTTGCCCTTGACCGCGGCGTTCACGGCGTCGGCCGACTTCTGCTCCGCCTTGTTGTCGAGGTAGGCGAGCAGCGAGCCGTTGTACTCCGGCAGGACCGTGATGGAGCCGTTCTTCAGCAGACCGTAGGTCGTCTCGCGGCTGCCGATGTTGGGCTTGTAGGTGACCTTGATGCCCTTGGCCTTGAGGGCCTCGCCGTAGATGTCGGCGAGCAGGATGCTCTCGGCGAAGTTGTTCGAGCCGACGACCACGGTGTCGCCGCTCGGCTTGTCCCCGGCCAGGGGGTCGGACTTGTCGTCGGAGGAGGAACATCCCGCCAGCAGCGCCGCCGTGGCGGCGAGCGCGACGGCGGCCGCGCCGGGATGGTTCCTGAAGGACCTGCTGCTTACGGCGGTGGAAGTCACGATTCCCGTTCCGGTTTGTGGGGGTTGGAGGGCCGACCCCGAGGTCTGGGCAGAACTCTCCACTGATCCAATCCAGCCGGTTCTGTCCCAGTCAAGAGCAATCCGGTCACCGATTGGCCTCGAACAATGGCCGCTTGTGCCCCGATGTGAAGGGGGACGGTTGGGGCGGAGGGTGTTGTAACGGATTCTTGACGTACAGTTCCGGTCACGAAAGGCAAGAGGCGGTAGTGTCCCCGACATTGACGGGGGCGATACCGGTCAACATCGGTCACGTGCGACCTCGCGCGCCGTGTGACGCCCACGAAGGAGGCAACTCGGTGTCCACGAACGAGGTGGGCGCTCCCCGCCCGCGTCGTCTACGCGGTTTCGCCGACCGCTGGCCCTTCAGGCGGAAGCTCAACCTTCTCGTCGGTGTGCCTCTGACCGTGGTTGCGGTCCTTCTCGCCTACCTCATAGCCGACCAGACCGCGCAGTCACGTGACGCGGCCGACGCCGCCCGGCTGGTCCGGGAGAGCACCGAGGTCGCCACGCTCGCCGACCGGCTGGCGTCCGAGCACCAGCAGGCCGTCCTGCTCTCCGTACGGCACGAGGCCTCCGAGGGTGACGCGCCTTCGTCCGCCGCCTACCGCACCGCGCAGTCCCTCGTGAACTCCCAGGTCGACCGGGTGCGCGACACCTTCGGGGACAGGCTGCCGGAGACCGAGGCACAGGCGCTGCGGGGAGTCGAGGGCCTGAGCAGCCTGCGTGACACCATCGAGCGGGAGTATCTGCCCGCCGAGAACATCGACCCCGCATACACCCATGCCACGCAGAACCTGATCGACGGCCTGGGCCTGGACCGCAACCCCGATCTGGCGACCGCCTTCACCGGCAACCTGCTGGACTCGCTGCTGCGCGCGGGCGCCGCCCACAGTGCCTTCGAGACCGGCGTCTTCTCCGCGTCGACCGGTGACTCCAACGCCCTCATCGAGTTCATCGGCGCGGTCGGCTCCTACGACGAGTACACCCATCAGGCCGAACGTTTCTCCCGGTTCGCCACCGACGCCCAGGCCGCGCAGCTCGCGGGGATCAAGTACACCGCCGCGCAGAGCGTCATCAGCCGGCAGTTCGCCGAGCTGCAGATCGACCCCGGCGCCGCGCAGGGTGGCTCGCCCGCCGAGATCCGCACGTCCCTCGACGCGGCGCTCGACTCCTACCCGGCCTATCGTGACCAGGCCAAAACCCGGCTGGCGATCACCACCTCGCTCATCGGCCAGATCGCCGACCAGGCGGAGAGCGCCTCCGACAAGGCGGCGTGGCGCGCGGCGCTCCTGCTGGGGCTCGCGCTGCTCGGCCTCGCCGTCTGGCTTGTCCTCGCGATGCTGGTGCGCCGCTCCGTGGTCCGCCCGGTGCAGGCCCTGACGGATGCCGCGCAGCAGGTCGCCGAGGTCGCCGAACGCGAGCTGGCCCGGGTGGCCGACGACGACGCCGAGGACGACGGTCCGCCGCGGCTGCGCGCGATGCCGGTCACCGCGCGCGACGAGATCGGCGAACTCGCCGAGACGTTCAATCAGGTGCAGACCATGGCGGCCGCGCTGCTGGAACGGCAGGTCCTCAGCCGGCGCAACGTCGCCGAGATGTTCGGCAACGTGGGGCGCCGGGTCAGCAACCTCACCACACGCCAACTGGCCCTGATCGACGCGGTGGAGCGGGGCGAGACCGATCCGGCCCTCCTCGAGCGGCTGTACTCCATCGACCACATCGCGGTCCGGCTGCGCCGCAACGCCGACAGCCTGATGCTGCTCGCCGGCATCCACGAGGCGGTCCTGGACTCCGGTCCCACCGCGCTCACCAACGTCGTACGCGCCGCGCTCGGCCAGATCGAGGGCTACCAGCGCGTGGAGCTGCGCGCGCGGACCGAGGCGGTGGTGGAGCCGGAGGTCATCGGCGACCTGACGCTGATGATCGCCGAACTCCTGGAGAACGCGGTGTCGTTCTCACCCGAGGCAAGCCCGGTCGAGGTGACGGTGGCGGCCTCCGGCAACGACGCGGTGATCGTCGTCTCCGACCACGGCCTGGGCATGGCCGCCGAACGCCTCGACGAGGAGAACGCCCGCCTGATCCGCCGCGAACGGCTCGACCTCGTGCCGACGAAGGTCCTCGGCCTGTTCGTGGTCGGCACGCTCGCGCGCCGCTGGGAGGTCACCGTCGCGCTCTCCCGCACGCCCGGCGGCGGTGTGACGGCCGAGGTGACGGTGCCGTCGTCGCTGCTGGTGACGGGGAGCACGACGGGGTCGACGGCTACGGCGGCGTTGGCTGCGGTGGCCCGCGGCGGCTCGGAGCCGAAGGCCGAGCACGGGGGCCGTGCGGATGCGACCACCGGCCCCCGGCCGTCCGCCGCCGTGCAGGGGGATGCCGTACGGCCGGACGACGCTCCGCACCCCGACGGGTTGCGGCCTCTCCCCCGCCGTGTCGCGCAGCGCGGGTCCGCTGCGGCCGAGACACCGACCGTCCCTCCGGCAACGTCCGCCGATCACGCCCGGGCCGACCAGCCGGACGCCTCCGGGCCGGCGGCCCGCCCGCTGCGTCGCCGCGTCCGCGGTGCGACCCTGCAGACCTCCGAGCGGCAGACGACGGTGCGGCAGACCGCGCGGACGCGCGACGCGGAGGCCGTGCGGGCCGCGGTCGACGAGTTCGAGGCCGCGGTGGAGCGCGCGCATCGCGACAGCCGGAACGGCGGTGACGGCGGCACCGGAGCGCAATCCGCCCCAGCGACAACCCCAGCCCCCCATACGCAGGACCAGAACGACCCCCCGGAAGGAGCGGAGCAGTGAGCACGTCGACAGGTGGCACCCCGGCGGGAGGCCCCACGCCGGCCGAACTGCAGGCCGCCGCAGCCGACTTCACCTGGCTGCTGAATCGCTTCGCGAAGGAGACGGCCGGTGTCGTGGACGCCATCGCCGTCTCGTCCGACGGCCTCCTCATCGCCGTGTCCGAGCTGCGGGAGCACGCCGACTCGGAGCGGCTCGCCGCGATCGTCTCCGGCATCACCAGCCTGGCCGCCGGCGCCTCCGGCAACTACGGCCTCGGCGGCCTGAACAAGGTCATCATCGACCTGGAGGGCGGCCACGTCCTGGTCTCCACGATCGGCAGCGGCGCCGTGCTCGGCGTCGTCACCGACAAGGAGGCCAAGCTGGGAAACATCGCCTACGAGATGACCGTGTTCGCCAACCGCGCCGGTTCCGCCCTCAGCCCGCAGCTCGTACTGGAGCTGAAGAACAGCGTCGGCGCCACGTCACCCCGCTGACCGCGCCGGGAAGAACCCCGGGAGCCCCGGCGAGCGGCAAGGCACCCGGCCGAGGAGGACGGACAACGCCATGGCGGACGGCACCCCAGCGCCGAGCCTCGACGGCCCTGACCACGATGGGCCGGGCCTCCAAGGGCCGGAAGCCGGCGGGTCTCAGCCCGATGGCCCGGGCCTTGGCGGGCCGAACCCCGGTGGCCCGGAAGCCGGTGGGCTGGAGCCTCACGCACCAGGTCCCGGTGAGCCGAGCCCCGGTAGGCCGGGCCCCGAGGGCCTGGACCACGATGAGCCAGACCTCGAAGGGCCGGGACCCGGCGGACCGGATCCCGGCAGACCTGACCTCGACGGGTCGCAGCCCGATGGCCCGGGCAGGGGCGGGCCGGAGCCTGAGTCGGACGGCCCGGATGGGGCGCGCTCGGTCGGGCCCGCCTCTGCGGTGCGGCCCTTCCTGGTGACCGCCGGGCGGGTCGTGGCCGATGCCGATGGGCGGTCGATGCCCGTCGAGACGCAGGTGGTGGCCACCAGCGAGGGGCTCGACGCGCTCGACCGGCTGGCTTTCGAGGAGCACGACATCGTCGCCGTCTGCAGGCTGCCGCAGTCCATCGCGGAGATCGCGGCCCGGCTGCGGCTGCACCTCAACGTGGTGCGCGTCCTCGCCGAGGACCTGCGCGCCGCCGGGCAGTTGACGGTGCACGTGCCCGACTCCGGCGTCATCCACGACGCATCCGTCCTGCGCAGGGTCATCGACGGCCTGCGCGCCATACCCGACTCACGAGGGGTCACTCCGTGACGACGACTGAACCGGCCACCGACGCATCCGCCGCGCCGGCGGCCACCGTACGACCGCCGCTGCCGGTCAAGATGGTGATCGCCGGCGGCTTCGGCGTGGGCAAGACCACCACCGTGGGCGCGATATCCGAGATCGAGCCGCTGACGACCGAGGCCGCGATCACGGAGGTCGCGGCGGGCGTGGACGACCTCACGCACACGCCCCGCAAGACGACGACCACCGTGGCCATGGACTTCGGCTGCCTCACCATCGATCCCACCCTGAAGCTGTATCTGTTCGGCACGCCCGGGCAGGAGCGGTTCGGGTTCATGTGGGACGACATCGTCGAGGGCGCGGTCGGCGGGCTCGTCATCGTGGACACCCGCCGGCTCGACGACTGCTACGCCGCCGTCGACTACTTCGAGCACAAGGGCATCCCCTTCGCGGTGGCGGCCAACGCCTTCGACGGCAAGGTCGAGCACACGCTGGAGGAGATCCGCTGGGCCCTCGACGTCACCGACGGCGTCCCGGTCGTCGTCTTCGACGCCCGCGAACGCGGCTCGGTCCGCGATGCCCTGCTCGTCGTACTGGAACTCGCGCTGGCGCGCACGGAGGACTGACGGCGGGCGCGGAATGCCCGCGCCCGCAAGCGCGTTGGAGTGAGGCATGAGCCTCGACGAGCGCACGATCACCAACCCGCCCGCCCTGCACGACCCGACCCCGCTGAGCTACAGCCACGCCGTCTCGGCGCCCGGCGAACTCGTCTTCATCGCAGGCCAGTACGCCTCCGACGGCAACGGCGCACCCGTGCCGGGAGACTTCACGACCCAGGTGGAACTGGCCCTCGACCGGCTGCTCTCGGCGCTGGAGGGCGTCGGTCTCGGATACGAGCACGTCGTCCGCCTGGGCACCTTCATCGTCGACCACGACGCGGCCAAGCTGGAGGCCGTCGGCGAGGCCTTGCACGCCCGGTTCGGCGACCGCCTGCCCGCCCAGACCCTGAGCGGCGTCGCCTCGCTCGCGCTGCCGGGCATGCTGTTCGAGATCGACGCGATCGCCGTACGGCCCTCCCCGCGGGCCTAGTCCCGCCCGCGGACCACCGGGGGTGCGTGACTAGCCGCGCCTGCGCACCCCCGGTGACACCGCGAACCGCGACACCGCCCAGAACAGCGCCAGCGTCGTGAGCGCCATGGCAGCGACCAGGGTGGCGCCGCCGACGACCTTCTCGTAGTTGCGCTGGTAGAGGCCGTCGATGATGTAGCGGCCGAGGCCGCCGAAGCTGACGTACGCGGCGATGGTGGCCGTCGAGACGATCTGGATGGCCGCCGAGCGCAGGCCGCTGAGGATCAGCGGGAGGGCCACGGGCAGTTCGACCCGGAACAGGACCCCGGTCTCGGCCATCCCCATGCCGCGAGCCGCGTCCACCGGCGCGGGGTCGACGGAGCGCATGGCCTCGTAGGTGGTGACGAGGATGGGCGGGATGGCGAGCACGACCAGCGGGATCATGACGGGGGCCATGCCCAGGCCCAGCAGGATGAACATCAGGACCATCAGGCCGAAGCTGGGCAGGGCCCGGGCGGAGGTGGCGATGAGGGCGAGCGCGTTGCCGCCGCGCCCGGTGTGGCCCGTGAGCAGGCCGACCGGCAGTCCGACCGCGGCGGCGATGCCGAGTGCCAGCAGCGTGTACTGGACGTGCTCGCCGAGCCGCGCGGGGATGCCGTCGTAGCCCTGCCAGTGCGCGCTGTCGCTGAAGAAGGAGTCGATGAAGTTCAGGACGTTCACCGGGTGGCCTCCTTCACGGCGAGCGGGCGCGCGTTCTTACGGGTGCCGCGCGGCATCCAGGGCGTCAGGAGCAGACGCAGACCGATCAGCACGGCGTCCACGAGGATGGCGAGGACGGCCGTGCCCACCACGGAGAGCCACACCAGACGGGGCTGGTTGTAGATCAGACCGCTGTTGAGCAGGTTGCCGAGGGCTCCCGCGTTGCCGATGAGCATGCCGACGCTGACGAGGGAGACGCTCGACACGGACGCTACCCGCAGTCCGGCGATGATCGCGGGCGCCGCGATCGGCAACTGCACCTGGAGATAGCGCCGTACGGGCCCGAATCCCATGGCGGTGGCGGCGGCCAGCGTCTCCTGCGGCACCGACCGCACACCGTCCACGATGGCCGGGACCAGCACGACCAGGCTGTAGACGGCCAACGGGATCATCACCGTGATCTCGCTCAGGCCGGTGTAGTCGATGAGGATGACGAAGAAGGCGAGCGAGGGGATCGCGTACAGCACGGTCGTCACCCACAGCACCGGCGGGTACAGCCAGCGCACCCGCACGCACAGCTGGGCGACGGGCAGCGCCACGAGCAGCCCGGCGAGCACGGGGATCAGTGCCTCGCGCAGGTGCAGGCCGACCAGTCCGATGTAGCTGTTCTGGAGGTCGCTCGGCATGTCGAAGAGCTCGGTCACGGCGCGACCTTCTCGGTCGTCCCGGTCTTGCCGGTCTTGCCGGGCTTGCCGGGCTTGCCGGGCTTGCCGGGCTTGCCGGGCTTGCCGGAGCCGGCGGCCTCCCCGGCCTTGCCGTCGTCCGCGCGCCGCTCCGCATGCGCACCGCGGATGGCCTCGCCGATGGTCTGCTGCGAGACGACTCCGGTGGCCCGTCCGTCGGCGTCCACGGCGACGGCCCAGCCGGTGGGCGAGAGCACGGCACAGTCGAGGGCGGCCCGCAGCGAGTCGGTGCCGGTCACGAACGGGCGTCCGTACGGCAGGAGTCGGCCTGCCTCGATCTCCCCGGCGGTGAGATCCTGCGGCTCGCCCCAGCCGAGGGGCTTGCCGTCCGGGTCGGTGACCAGGAGATACGGCGCGTCGGCCGTACCGGCTGCGGCGGTGAGCTGCTCGGCGGTGGCGTCGACGGCCACGATGGGCCCGGTCAGCAGCTCCAGGCCCGCCGAGGGGAAGAACGACAGCCGCCGGATGCCCCGGTCCGCGCCGAGGAAGTCCTCCACGAACTCGTCCGCGGGGTGGGTCAGCAGCTCGGCCGGCGGGGCGAACTGGGCGAGCTTGCCGCCCGTGCGCATCACGGCGACCATCGTGCCGAGCTTGACGGCCTCGTCGATGTCGTGGGTGACGAAGACGATGGTCTTGCCCAACTCTCGCTGGATACGGAGGAGTTCGTCCTGCAGGCCCTTGCGGACCACGGGGTCGACGGCCGAGAAGGGCTCGTCCATCAGCAGCACCGGCGGATCCGCCGCGAGCGCCCGGGCCACGCCGACGCGCTGCTGCTGGCCGCCGGAGAGCTGGTACGGGTACCGCTTGGCGAGCGCCCCGTCGAGCCCGACCCGCTCCATCAGCTCCCGCGCCCGCGCCCGGGACTTCTCCTTGCCCCAGCCGAGCATGCGGGGCACCGTGGCGATGTTGTCGATGATCGTGCGGTGCTGGAAGAGGCCGGCGTTCTGGATGACGTACCCCATGGACCGGCGCAGGGTGTTGACCGGCTGCTGCTGGATGTCCACGTCGTCGAGGAGGATGGCGCCCTCGCTGGGCTCGACCATCCGGTTGATCATCCGCAGGGTGGTCGTCTTGCCGCAGCCCGACGGTCCGACGAGGACGGTGATCGAGCGGTCGGGTATCTCCAGGGAGAGTTGGTCGACCGCCACCGTGCCGTCCGGATACCGCTTGGTGACTGAATCTATCCGTATCAAAACGCCGAATACCCTTCGGGTCTGGCAGATTTCGCCCGCTTTTGACCACGGGTCCGGGCCGTTGAGGGGAGAGTCTAGACGTCCGGTGTTGCGGGACTGTGGACCGGACCGGCTCCGTGCGGGCGGGAACGTCGCACTACAGCGGCTGCACCGTCAGGGGCGTCTGCCGACTCCGCCGCTGCGCAGGGCCACGAAGGAACGGCCGCCCGCCACCCACCGACCGACGGCACCGAAGTCGGCGCGCTCCGCGTGCCGCACCAGGGCGGGGGTGCCGAGGCGGGCCCAGGGGAAGGGGGTGCCGGCGGTGCCGCCGGCGTCGGTGACGTGGACGTGGACGCGTTCGTCGAGGTCCAGGTCCGGCACTGTCTCGGCGATCAACAGGCCGCCGGGGGCGAGGAGTTGCGCCATCCGGCCGAGCAGTGCCGCCGGGTCGCCGCCGATGCCGACGTTGCCGTCGATCAGCAGGGCGGTGCCCCAGCGACCCTCGCCGGGCAGCGACTCGAAGACGGAGCGGCGCAACGCCGGTCCCCCGGCCCGCAGTGTGCACGCGACAGCGACTTCACTGACGTCGATGCCGAGCACCCGGCGCCCCTGCCGCCCCAACGCCGCCACCAGCCGCCCGGGCCCACACCCGACATCCAGCACCGCCCCCTCACAACGCCGCAGCACCTCCATGTCCATCGCGTCGGCCTCCGCACACCACCGCTCCACGTCGAGCGGCAACAGCCAGCCGTCGGCGCGACGCAGGAAGAGCGGCCCCCGACCGGCGCGGAGGGCACGCGCATAGGGGTCGGCGGACCAGGATGCGGGGCCGGAGGGGGTGTCCCGAGGGCGGACGCCGACGCCTGTCGTGGTGGCGGCTCTCGGTGCCTCGGGGCGGGTCGGTGTCCGGTGGCCGGCGGCCGTCGGGTGGGCTGCACCGGGAAGCAGCCGCGGGGTGCGGGCCTCGACCGGGAGGCGTGCCGAACGGCCGTCGGTGCCGGTGCCCTCTTGGCGGATCACACCCCGGGCCAACTGCCCGGTGGTGTTGTCCGGTTGGTGGATCGTGGCCGGCCCCGCCTGCCGGGCGACCCTTGCCGTCGCCGTCTCGTGCGGGGCGCTCATCGGTCCACCGGCGGGGTGAGGTGCGCCAGCGCCGTTGCGAAACGGCCGCCCGGTGCCGCTTCGGCGACCAGGTCGGCGTCGGATGCCGTGTCGACGTCATGCAGGCAGGGCAGGTCGCGCACGCGCAGACCCGAGAGCCGGGACCGCTGCACTTCGCCGGTCTGGGGCGTCGACATCGGGACGCCGCGCACCCGTGCCGGGTCCGGTTCGGCCATGCCGAGTGCCCAGAAGCCGCCGTCCTCGGCCGGGCCGAAGTACGCGTCGCAGCCCGACCAGTCCACGGTCAGCAACTCCGGCGTCACCTGCGGGGTGTCCATGCCGATGAGCAGCGCCGGGCCGTCACACCCCGCGAAGGCTTCGGCCAGCCGTTCGTCGAGGCCGCCCGCGCACTGCCGTACGACATCGAAACCGGGCGGCACCCAGGGGCCCGGCGTCCCGTCCAGGACCAGCACCCGGCGCCGAGCCGGCGTCCGCGCCACGGCGTCCAGCGTGTCCACGAGGGCCGCCTCCGCGAGCACGGCGGCCTCCTCGGGCGTGAAGGGCGGGGTCAGCCTGGTCTTCACCCGACCAGGTCGGGGCTCCTTGGCGATGACGAGGAGCGTGGTCACGAGCGGGTTCCTTTCGACGGGCCGGCGCCGGGTCGGGATCGGGAGTGGTGTGCGGCCTTGGCTTCGGCACGGGCAGGAGACTCGGCACCGGTCCTGGCGTCCGGGTCGGGCTCGGCGTAGGTCCCGCCGCGCCGGTGAGACTCGGCTGCGGTCCCGCTACGCCGGTCCGACTGGACGAAGGTCCTGCCCGACCGGTCCGGCTCGACGACAGCCCCGCCCCACCGGTCGGGCTGGAAGAAGGTCCCGCCCCACCGGCCCGACTCAACGACAGCCCCGCCCCACCGGCCCGACTCAACGACACCCCTGCCCGACCGGTCCGGCTCAACGAAGCCCCACCCCCACCGGTCGGGCTGGAAGAAGGTCCCGCCCCGCCGGTCCGGCTCGGCACCGGCCCCGTCGGGATCGACACCGAAGCCGCCGGGCCCGTCGACGTCGGCACCGGACCCGGCCCAGGGGTCGGGAACCACATCAACCTCGCCGCGCCCGCCGAACCCAACACCGAACCCACTGCGCCCATCAGCCCCGACACCGTCCCCGCTCCGACCGCCGACCTCAACACCGCCCCCGCTCCGACCGCCGACCTCAACACCGGCCCCGCTCCGACCGCCGACACCGACCTCGCCCCGACCGCCGACCTCAGCACAGGCCCCGCCGCGCCCGCAGGCCCGGGCCCCGGTTCCAGAACCGGTCCCATCGACCCCGGCGCCGGACCCACGGCGCCCGCCGCCCCCTGCGCTCACCCCCACACCCCCGTCCCCTCCCTCAACACCCGGCTCATATCGCGCACCGCCTGCCAAGTCCCCCGCCAAGTTCCCGTCACCTTCGACGCACCCGTGCGGGGCAGGTACGGGACGTCGTACTCGGCGAGGCGCCATCCCGCGGCGGCGGCGCGGACGACCATCTGGAGGGGGTAGCCGCTGCGGCGGTCGGTGAGGGGGAGGGTGAGGAGGTGGTCGCGGCGGGCGGCGCGGAGGGGGCCCAGGTCGTGCAGGCGCAGGCCGGTGCGACGGTGGAGGAGATGGGTGAGGGCGAGGTTGCCGGCGCGGGCGTGCAGCGGCCAGGTACCGGGGGAAGCGGGGCGGCGTCGGCCCAGGATCAGGTCGGCCTCGTCGGCCACGATCCGGCGCACGAAGGGCACCAGGTCGCCCGGGTCGAGCGAGGCGTCGCAGTCGCAGAAGCAGACGATGTCGGCCGTGGCGGCCGTCAGCCCCGCGTGACAGGCGGCGCCGAAGCCGCGCAGCTCCTCGATCACGACCGTCGCGCCGAGCTCGCGGGCGACGGCGGCCGAGCCGTCCGTGGAGCCGTTGTCCACGACCAGCGCCCGCCAGCCGGGCGGGACCCGCTCCAGCACCCAGGGCAGGGCCTCGGCCTCGTCGAGACAGGGAAGCACGACGTCGACGGACGCCGTGCGGGGTTCATTCGCTGCTGCGGATGGGGTCGTCACGGCTTTCACCCTACGAGCCAGAAACGGGCATTTCGGACTACGGCTCCTTACGAAACAAGGACGTCAGGCGCCGGCGGCGGCGTCCGCGCGCCCGGGGTGCGAGGCTGGCGGCATGGAGCAGCAACAGCCGTACCCGCAGGCCGGGGCCGGGCAAGGGGCCAGGGTTCTCGTCGTCGACGACGACCCCACCGTCGCCGAAGTCGTCTCGGGCTACCTCGACCGCGCCGGATACGTCGTGGACCGCGCCGGAGACGGCCCCGACGCCCTCGCCCGGGCGGCCGCGCACTGGCCGGACCTCGTCGTCCTGGACCTGATGCTGCCCGGCATGGACGGCCTGGAGGTGTGCCGCCGGATGCGCGGCCAGGGGCCCGTTCCGGTCATCATGCTCACCGCGCGCGGCGACGAGGACGACCGCATCCTCGGCCTGGAGGTCGGCGCCGACGACTACGTCACCAAGCCCTTCAGCCCCCGCGAACTCGTCCTGCGCGTCGAGTCGGTGCTCCGCCGCACCCGCCCAGGCCCCGCCCGGCCGCAGGGCACCCTGCGCGCGGCCGGCCTCTCGCTCGACCCGGCGGCTCGCCGTGCCGCAAAGAACGACTCCGAACTCGCCCTGACCATCCGCGAGTTCGACCTCCTCGCGTTCCTCCTGCGGCACCCCGGCCGGGTCTTCAGCCGCGAGGACCTGATGCGTGAGGTGTGGGGCTGGGACTTCGGCGACCTGTCGACCGTCACCGTCCATGTCCGCCGACTGCGCGGCAAGGTGGAGGACGACCCGGCCAGGCCCCGGCTCATCCAGACCGTGTGGGGCGTCGGCTACCGCTTCGACGCGACCGGCACCGCCGCCCCCGCCCCCGACGGGGAGGCGTGACCATGCGCGACACCCTCCTGATCGCCCTCGTCGCCTTCCTCGGCGCCGCCGTGGCCGGTGTGCTCGGCGCGTGCGTGCTGCTGCTGATCCGGCGCCGCTCGCTCGTCGTGCACCTCACCGTGGTCGCCGGCGTCGGCATCACCGCGATGCTCGCGGGCACGCTCGCCGTCGCACAGGCGATGTTCCTCAACGGGCACGACTTGTCGGTGGTCACGACCGTCGTCGCCATGGCCGCCGTGGTCTCCCTGATCACCGCGCTGCTGCTCGGCCGCTGGGTCGCCGCCCGCAGCCACGCCCTCGCGCTCGCCGCCCGGTCCTTCGGCGACGGCGGCGACTTCACCTCGCCCGACGGCGCCGCCACCGCCGAACTCGCCGCGCTGAGCCGCGAGTTGGAGGCGACCAGCGCCAAGCTCGCCGAGTCCCGCGAGCGCGAGCGGGCGCTCGAGTCCTCCCGGCGTGAACTCGTCGCCTGGATCTCCCACGATCTGCGCACCCCGCTGGCCGGCCTGCGCGCGATGGCGGAGGCACTGGAGGACGGGGTCGCCGTCGATCCCGACCGCTATCTCAAGCAGATCCGGATGGAGGTCGAGCGGCTCAACGGCATGGTGGGCGACCTCTTCGAACTGTCCCGCATCCACGCGGGGACGCTGGCGCTGAGCACGAGCCGGATCTCCCTGTACGACCTGGTCGGCGACGCGCTCGCGGGCGCCGACCCACTGGCCCGCGAGTGCGGGGTACGGCTGGTCGGCGAGCGGATCGAACCGGTGCCCGTCGAGGTGGACGGCAAGGAGATGAGCCGGGTGCTGGGCAATCTGCTGGTGAACGCGATCCGCCGCACGCCCGCCGACGGCACCGTGGCCCTCGCCGCCGAACGCTCCGCCGAGGGCGTGGTCCTGTCCGTCACCGACGGCTGCGGCGGCATCCCCGACGAGGATCTGCCGCGGGTGTTCGACACCGGCTGGCGCGGCACCCATGCACGTACGCCGCCGGCAGGGGCGGGGCTCGGCCTCGCCATCGTGCGGGGCATCGTGGAAGCGCACGCCGGACACGCCTCGGTGCGCAACGTTCCCGGGGGGTGCCGCTTCGAGGTGGTGCTGCCCGCTGCCGCTTCCTGAAAGGCGGGCAGCACCACCGGTCCGAGGCAGCCTACGCCCGTCGCATACCGGCCACAGCAAACTCTTCCATCCCGTCGGCGAACGCCACCTCGGGCTTCCAGCCCAACTCCGCGCGCAACCGCGCCGAGTCGGCCGTGATGTGCCGTACGTCGCCCAGCCGGTACTCCCCGGTCACGATCGGCTCGGGACCGCCGTACGCCTCGGCGAGCCCGTGCGCCATCTCGCCGACGGTGTGCGGATCGCCGCTGCCGGTGTTGTACGCCGTGAGCGCGCCCTCCGGGAGGGCTGCCGAACTCGCCTCCAGCGCGGCCACGTTGGCGGCGGCCACATCCCGGACGTGGACGAAGTCCCGCCGCTGACGGCCGTCCTCGAAGACGCGCGGCGCCTCGTCGCGTGCGAGCGCCGAGCGGAAGAAGGAGGCGACGCCGGCGTAGGGGGTGTCGCGGGGCATGCCCGGTCCGTAGACATTGTGGTAGCGCAGGGACACCGCCGTGCCGCTCGTCGCGCGTGCCCATGCCGCGGCCAGGTGTTCCTGGGCGAGCTTCGTCGTCGCGTACACGTTGCGCGGGTCGACCGGGGCGTCCTCCGCCACCAGCCCGGGGGCGAGGTCGGCGCCGCACTCCGGGCAGGGCGGCTCGAACCGGCCCGCGTCGAGGTCGGCCACGGCGCGCGGACCGGGCCGTACGACGCCGTGCCGCTCGCAGATGTAGCGCCCCTCGCCGTAGACCACCATCGAACCGGCCAGCACCAGTCGGTGTACGCCCGTGTCGGCCATGGCGGTCAGGAGTACGGCCGTGCCCAGGTCGTTGCGGGAGACGTACTCAGTGGCGTCGGCGAAGCCGGCGCCGAGGCCGACCATCGCGGCCTGGTGGCACACGGCGTCGATGCCGGTCAGGGCACGGCGAACGGCGTAGGGGTTGCGTACGTCCGACTCGGGGTCGGGACGGACGTCGTACACGACGGCTTCGTGTCCGTGTGCCTCGAGCGCCTCGACGACATGGGATCCGATGAATCCGGCACCGCCGGTGACCAGTACGCGCATGCGGCAAAGCTAGAGCCTCGGAGGCCGTTTCGGCCGCCCGGCGCCGGTCATGTCACGGGTCCGTAAGACCTGCCTCCGGCCTCCCGTCCACCACCAGCGGAACCGTCACCGTGAACACCGTCTCCCCCGGCCGGCTGCTCAGCTTGATGCGCCCCCCGTGTGCCTGGACCAGGGACTGCGCCACCGCCAGTCCCAGTCCGCTGCCGCCCCGGTCGCGGCTGCGGGCCTTGTCGACCCGGTAGAAGCGGTCGAAGACGCGGATCCGGTCGGCGGGCGGGATGCCGGGGCCGGCGTCCGTGATCCGGACGACGGCGGTGGTCTGCGCCACGGAGACCGCGACGGACACCGGCGTCCCGGTCGGCGTGTGGATCGCCGCGTTGGTGAGGAGGTTGTCCAGCACCTGACGGATGCGCTGGGGGTCGAGGCGGAGTTTCAGGGAACCGGGGCCGGGGGCGACGGTCAGGGGGTGGTCGGCGTGGGTGACGCGGAAGGCGTCCGCCGCCTGTTCGACCAGGTCCACCAGGTCCGCGCCCTGCATCCGCAGCGGCGTCTCCACCTCGGCGGCGTCCAGGCGGGCGAGCAGCAGCAGGTCGTCGAGGAGGAAGCCCATGCGGGCGGCCTCGGCGCGCAGCCGGGCCAGGTGCCTGTCCCGCTCCTCGGGGGCGTTGGCCGCGGCGTACTGGAACAGGTCGGCGTAGCCCCGTACCGACATCAGCGGCGTACGGAGCTCGTGCGAGGCGTCCGCCACGAAGCGGCGCAGGCGCTGCTCGGCCTCCGCGCGCACCGCGAGGGAGTCGTCGATGTGCTCCAGCATCGTGTTGAACGCGGTGCGCAGCTCCTCCACCTCGGGCCCGCCGCCCCGCCGGTCGTGCCGTACGGGCAGCTGGGCCGAGTCGGTGAGGTCGTGCGAGGTGATGTCGCGGGCGGTGTGGGCCATGTCGCTCAGTGGCTTCAGGCCGCGCCGCAGCATCCCGCGTCCGAACACCACGAGGGCCAGCAGCGCGAGTCCGAAGGTGACCGCCTGGATGGTGATCAGCTGGCCCACGGTGTCCTCGATGTCCTCCATGGGGGCGGCGCTGACCAGCACCACGCCGGGCTCGACCTCGCAGGCCCGCAGCCGGTACTCGCCCTGACCCTTCAGATGCTCGGTTCGCAGGATCTCCGTGTGCGCGCCGGTCTGCGCCTTGGCCAGCGAGGTGAAGTCGTCAACGTCCTGCGGCAGGTCGGCGGGGTCCTCCGGCCGACGCAGCACGGGCTTGCCGTCCGACACGTCGTACACGGCGTAGAACCAGCTGTAGTACTTCTTGCCCGAGAGCGTGCCGTAGTCCGCGATGCTCTTGGACTGGGCTATCTGGCCCTGCGCGAGCTGGGTGTCGAGCTGGGCCGACAGGTAGTCCCGCATGTAGGTCGTCAGGGCCGTGCCGACGACGCCGAACACGAACAGCGCCAGCACCCCGAGGCCCAGCGCCAGCCGGGTGCCGAGCCGCATCCCGCGGTACGCCCGCCGCAGCCGCCCTGTCACTCGGCCGCCTGCCGGATCACGTATCCGAAGCCTCGCACGGTGTGGATCAGCGGCCCCCTGCCGTCGTCGGACTCGTCGAGCTTGCGGCGCAGCCGGCTGACGACCAGCTCGACGACGTTCGAGCGGCCGCCGAAGCCGTACTCCCACACATGGTCGAGGATCTGCGCCTTGGTGAGCACGGTCGGCGACTTGCGCATCAGGTAGCGCAGCACCTCGTACTCGGTCGGCGTGAGCGTGAGCTGCTTGTCGCCGCGGCGGACCTCGCGGGTGTCCTCGTCCATCGTCAGGTCCGCCACCCGAAGGACGGAACGCTGGAAGCCGGGACCGGCACTGCGTCGCAGGACGGTGCGCAGCCGGGCCATGAGCTCCTCCACGGCGAACGGTTTGACCAGGTAGTCGTCGCCGCCGCGGGTCAGGCCGGCCACCCGGTCGGCGACCCCGTCGCGGGCCGTCAGGAACACCACGGGCACCATTTTCCCGGCGCCGCGCAGCCGGTCCAGGACGCCGAAGCCGTCCACGTCGGGCAGCATCAGGTCCAGGACCACGATGTCCGGGTGGAACTCGGCGGCCAGCCGCAGCGCCTCCTCGCCGGAGTTCGCGGTGACCGCCTCCCAGCCCTCGTAGCGGGCGACCGTCGCGACGAGGTCGGCGATGGGCGGGTCGTCGTCCACGACCAGCAGGCGTACTTTCTCCACCCGTTCATACTGCGGCACCCGGCACCGATCCCATGAGCCGGGTGTGGGCCCGGGACCACATCGATAACCAGTTGAAAGAAGTACGACAGCTTTTCGACAGCACCCGCCCGACAAGCTCGGTATCCACAGACGAGATCAAGGAGCTGTCGCCCGTGACGACCGTCCAATCGCCCCCTGCGCCCCCCACGGCGATACGCCCCAGGGTGGTCGCCCGCACAGGCCTGTACGCCGTGCTGGCCGCGAACGTGGCCGTGGTGCTCTACTTCTTCTTCGCCGCCGGCTTCGCCTCGAACACGCTGATCGTGCTCGGCCGGCTGACCGGCCTGTTCGGCGCGCTGCTGATGGCGTTCCAGCTGCTGCTGGTGGCCCGGCTGCCGTGGCTGGACCGCCGGATCGGCATGGACCGGCTGACCTCCTGGCACCGCTGGACCGGCTTCAGCGTCCTGTGGGCGCTCCTGGCGCACGCGGTGTTCATCACCTTCGGCTACGCCGAGTCGTCCTCGCTGGACCCGGTGAACCAGCTGATCGACCTCGCCGAGACGGTCGAGGGCGTGCTGCGCGCCGTCGTCGCGCTGGGGATCATCATCGTGATCGGTGTCGTCTCGGCCCGGTTCGCGCGGCGCCGGCTGGCGTACGAGACGTGGCACTTCATCCACCTGTACACCTACGTCGCGGTGGTCCTGGCGTTCACGCACCAGGTCGCGGTCGGTACGTCCTTCACCTCCTCGTCCGCAGCCACGGCGTACTGGTACGCGGTGTGGGGCGTGGCGCTCGGCGCGGTGTTCGTCGGCCGGCTGGTCCTGCCGCTGTGGCGGAACTGGCGCCACCAGTTCCGGGTGTCGGCCGTGGTCCCCGAGTCCGACAACGTGGTCTCGGTGTACATCACCGGGCGTGACCTGGACAGGCTGCCCGCGCGGGCCGGCCAGTTCTTCCTGTGGCGGTTCCTGACGAAGGACCGCTGGTGGCAGGCCAACCCGTTCTCCCTGTCGGCCGCTCCCGACGGCAACCGGCTGCGGCTCACGGCCAAGGCGGCCGGCGACGGCTCGGCGTCCCTGAGGCACCTCAAGGTCGGCACGCGTGTGTTCGCGGAGGGCCCGTACGGCGCGTTCACCGCGATGCACCGCACCCGGCCGGAGGCGGTGCTGATCGCGGGCGGCGTCGGTGTCACCCCGATCCGGGCGCTGCTGGAGGAGCTGCACGGCCACGCGGTTGTGATCTACCGGGTCGGCTCGGACCGGGACGCGGTCCTGTACGGCGAGCTGGCGGAACTCGCCCACGCCAAGGGCGCCGAGCTGCACCTGGTCACGGGCCCGGTGACGCCGGACAGGCTGGCCCCGGCGGAGCTGGAGCGGCTGGTTCCCGACATCACGGACCGGGACGTCTTCCTGTGCGGCCCGCCGCCCATGATGAACGCGGTGATCGGCAGCCTGCGCGAGCTGGGCGTGCCCAGGGAGCAGGTCCACTTCGAGCGATTCAGCCTGGCCGGCTGAGCGGGACAGGGAAGACATCGTGAAGCGAGCAATACCTGTCCTGGTCCTCAGCATCGCGGGCCTGATCCCGGTCTGGCGTTACGAGCCGTCGCTCGGCACGGCCGCCGCGCCGGCCCCGACACCCTCGGCATCGTCCTCCGCCGCCTCGGGCTCGGATTCGGGTTCGGGTTCGGGCAGCACGGTCGTCAAGGGCACGACGGTGCAGACCGAGAAGGGCCCCGTCCAGGTCCAGGTGACCTTCCAGGGCACCAAGATCGCGTCGGTGAAGATGCTCCAGCAGCCCGATCACCCGCAGACCACGGCCGCGGTCCCGAAGCTCATCGCCGAAACCCTCGAAGCCCAGAGCACGGACATCGACACTGTCTCCGGCGCCACCATCACCAGCGACGGCTACAAGGAATCCCTCCAGGCCGCCATCGACGCGAACGCGGAGTCGGCGGCCACGTCCTCGCCGTCGGCGTCCGCGTCCGCCGCCTCGCAGTCGCGGACGCTCGACGGCTCGACGGTGAACACCGACAAGGGTCCCGTCCAGGTCCAGGTGACCTTCGACGGCGACAAGATCGCGTCGGTGAAGATGCTCCAGCAGCCGAACCACCCGCAGACCACGGCCGCCGTCCCGAAGCTCATCGCCGAAACCCTCGAAGCCCAGAGCGCCGACATCGACACCGTCTCCGGCGCCACCATCACCAGCGACGGCTACAAGGAGTCCCTCCAGGCCGCCATCGACGCGAAGGGCTGATCGTGCACCGAGTCGAACACGTCATGGGGTTCCCGGTCTCGCTGCGGGTCGACGACGAGCACGTCGGCGAGGAGGCGGCCGATGCCGTGTTCGCGTGGCTGCGTGAGGTCGACGCCCGGTTCAGCCCGTTCAAGGCCGACAGCGAGGTCTGCCGGCTGGACCGGGGGGAGGTCGCGCGGGGTGAGGTCAGCGCGGACCTCGACGAGGTGCTGGGGCTGTGCGAGGAGTACCGGGTCGCCACCGGCGGCGCCTTCGACGTACGGCTGCCCGGGCGCGGGCTCGATCCGTGCGCGGTGGTGAAGGGCTGGTCCGTGCAGCGGGCCGCCGGGCTGCTGAAGGCGGCGGGGGCGCGACGCTTCGTGCTGAACGCCGGTGGTGACGTGGTCGCCGCGGGCGGGCCCTGGCGGGTGGGGATACGGCACCCCGAGCAGGCCGACAAGGTGTGCACGGTCGCCGAGCTGACGGACGGCGCCGTCGCGACGTCGGCTCGCTACGAGCGCGGCGACCACATCATCGACGGGCGCACCGGGCGGGCGGCGACGGGTCTGCTGTCCCTGTCCGTCGTGGCGTCCTCCCTGACCGTGGCGGACACCGTGGCGACCGCCGCGTTCGCGATGGGCACGGAGGGCGTCGAGTGGGCCGCCGCACGGCCGGGCTGCGAGGTGTTCGCGGTGGACGCCGGGCGGCGGGTCTTCCGTACCGAGGGCTTTCCGGTGGCGGCGGCACAGGCTCGGGCGGCGTGACGGGTCGGACGTGGGGGCAGAGCAGAGGGCGCAGTCAGGCCTCAACGGCGTACGCGACGAACTGCTGCCAGGCTGCGGGGGCGAGGGCGAGCTGGGCGCCCTCCTTGTCCTTGGAGTCGCGGACGTGGACGAGGCCGGGACATGTGGCGACCTCGACACAGTCGCCCTCACTCCCGCTGCTGTAGCTGGACTTGCGCCAGGCGATCGCGATCTCGATGCAGTCGTCGCCCTCGGATCCGCTGTAACTGCTCTTGAACCAGGCCAGTTCGGGGGTGGGGCTCATAGCGCTCCTCGCATCCGCTCCAGCAGACTCCGGGAGTCACCAGGAGTGAGAGCCTGCGAACGCAGTTTCGCATACCGCTGCTGGAGGACGCTGATCTCTTTCAGGTCGGAGATGAGCCGGCCGTTCTTCTGCCCCTCCGAGTAGGCGAACCACCGGTGTTCGGGGGTCTCCAGCAGCCGCAACGGCCCGTCATGCCCGGCGTGGACGGGCGCGCGCAACGGCATGACTTGGAGCTCCACGTTCCAGTGCCGCTCCGTCAAGTCCAGCAGATGGTCGAGAAGTTCCCGCGTGACGTCCTCCCCACCCGTGTACCGCTCCAGCACCGCCTGCTCGACGATGAAGCTGAAATTGCACGGCGGCTCGCGCCGAGTCGACAGCAACTCCTGCCGGGCCAGCCGCGCGGCGATCCGCTGCTGCAACTGCGTCTCGCCCGGAATGGGCGGCACGCTCAGCGACACGGCACGCGCATACGCCTCGGTCTGCAACAGCCCAGGCACGACCCGGCATTCGTACGTGTACAGGCTGATCGCCACGGTCTCCAGCCGCGCCCACTGCCGGAACCAGGCCGCGATCCCGGGCTGACGTGAGAGACAGGGCGCCGAGCGCCTCAGCGCACCGGTGTTGCCGAGAACCCCCTCGCTGTTCTCCACGAAGGCGGGATCGGGCATCCGCCGTCCCAACTCGACGGAGGCGACGGTGTGTTTGGAGAACCCGACGAGATCGCCGAACTCCTCCCTGCTCAGCCCCGCATGCTCACGCAGGGCCTGCACCACCGCCCCGAACGTCCGCAGGCTGTCGGACGATTCAGGCTCCGCCCCACCGGACTCCCCTGCCGTCCCCACCGAACCGCCACCTGACATGGGCCACCTCTCGCACACCGAACTCACCCATGGTCACGAAAAGTTACAGCTCATGTCCAGTCAGTGAGCGCGTACGCTGCGCCTCGCGGACGGAGCGTGGCGGCAAATTGAGGACCTCAGCGGCGCCCGGAACGGGGTCGTACGCGGCTTCGGCGGGCCCTCGGACACGCGCCGGGCGCGGTACGCGGCACCGAGACCGATCGCTTCCCGGCACGCGCTCACGCATCCACCCGCAGCCTCGGCACAACAGCGTTGACCTGGTGTTTTCCTGTGTTCTGTCTAGGCTGGGGAGATCTACCGGACGCCATGGGAGGGGCCTGGTGAATAGGGAAGGCACGGGGTACGACGCTGCCCGGATCGAGGTGCTGGAGAGCCGGGAAGCGATTCGGAAACGGCCCGGGATGTGGGTCGGCTCGACCGGCGAACGCGGTCCGCATCACATGGTGTTCGCGGTCGTCGGCCGGGCGGTGAACCAGGTCCTGGCCGGCCGCGGCGGCTCAGTCGACGTGACGCTTACACCCGACGGCGGTGTGCGCGTTACCGATGACGGGCCGGGGGCTTCCTTCGAGACCGCCGGGGATACTGACGGCCCAGGCCTCGAAGCACTGTTGACCAGCTTCTGCGCCGGGCCGGAGCCCAGCGGCCGGCACATCGCGAACATGGGCCATTTCGGTGGGGGGCTCTTCGTCCCCAACGCCCTGTCGAGCCGGCTGACGTCCGAGGTGCGGTGCGAGGGGGTACGCCGGGTCCAGGAGTACGCGCGCGGTGTCGCTCTCGCTCCGCCCGCCGCCGTGGGGCCCGGGAGCGGAAGCGGGACGACCATCGCCTTCTGGCCCGACACGGAGATCTTCGAGACGACGCGCTGCTCGTTCGCCGTGCTGGCTGAGCGTTTCCGCCAAGTGGCCTTTCTCAACCGGGGTCTGCGGATCTCGCTGACCGACGAACGCCCGGCGGGAGGGGCTCGGGTGGTGGTGTTCCGGTACCCAGACGGGGTGCGGGACTTCGTGGCCGCCCTCGACGCGGAGGCGGGGGCGGCTCAGCATCCGGACGTCATCGGCTTCGAGCGGGAGGACCCGCGGATGGCGGGGACGATGGAGGTGGCACTCCTGTGGATCGGCTCCCGCGAGGAGCGGATCCGCGGCTTCGCCAACAGCCTGGCCACACCCGAAGGGGGCACGCACGTGGACGGCTTCCGCGACGGAGTGGCGGCCGCGGTCACCGCGTACGCGCGCGAGCGGGGGCTACTGGCAGCGGCGGACCCCGGTCCCGGCGCCGACCGGATCGGCGAGAGCCTCACGGCAGCCGTGTCGGTCAAGCTCGACCGCCCCGAAATGCTCGGCGCCACACGCGGGCTGCTGGGCAACACCGACGTGCGGGTCTGCGTCGAGGAGGCCGTTCGGGAGCACCTAGGCACCTGGTTCGAGGAGCAGCCGGATCGGGCCACGGAGGTCATCGAACGGATCGTCCGGCACAGCCACCACGACTGAGCAGCAGCGGACCACACCGGGCCGGGGACCGCGTCATGAGCTGGATGACGCCCCCGGCCCACCCCCTGATCGCCGTCGGCGGAACGCGAGCAGCCCCGCCGAGCCGCCGAAGAGCGCCGCCGTGATCAGCAGCCAGTGGGCCAGGAAGCCGTCCGCGTTCAGGCCGGTGGCGCCGCGGTAGCGGTCCGCCACCCGGCCGGTGATCAGGGGGAACCAGACAAGCAGGAGCAGCAGGGACAGGGCGGCGGGGACGCGGACGTACGGCATCCAGCTCCGGCGGTCGACGGCCTCGAAGCCTCGTAGGAGTGCCTGGTCCGCCGCCCCGTACAGCGGCACCAGGACGAGGTCGTGCAGGATCGCCGCGCCGACGAACCACAGCACGATCTCGAACCAGTCCCCGTCCAGGAGCCGTACGCCCGCGTATCCGGCGAGCGCGAACGAGCAGGCGAGGAGGAGGATCTGGAGGGGACTGCCGATCGGAATGAGTTTGGGGCGTCGCATCACAGGTCTCCGAACGTCAGCCGCGCCACCCACTTGGTGTTCAGCACACCGGGCGCCGCGGGCACGATGATCCGCGCCGGGTAGCCGTGGTCGGGGGTCAGATCCTCGCCGTTGACGAACAGGGCGAGGAGGGAACGGGAGTCGGCGACCTGGTTGGCCCGCAGGGCGGCCCGGCGGAAGGCGCCGCGCTGCTGGAGCGACTCCACCAGGACGTCGGGCGAGTCCTGGTCTTGGCCGACCAGCGCGGCGAGGTCCCGCAGCCGTACGCCGCGCCACCACTGATCGGACGTGGACCAGCCCTCCACGCAGGCGATGGGCAGTGCCGCGCTGTGCAGTGGCAGGTCGAGCAGTTCGGCACGGCTGAGGCGGACCGTCCGCCCGTGCCGGCCCTCGACGACCAGCCGCCACGCCTCGTCGCTCGTGTCGGCCTCCCGGATGCCCGCGTACGCGGCCGTCTTGTTGATCTGGAAGCCGCCCGGCCCGCTGCCCGGCTCGCCACCGCCGTGCGGGGCGAGGAGGGCGGTCCGGCGCAGGAAACCGTCGAAGTTCTGTCCGACGGTCGTGGCGAACAGCAGCAGCGAGCCGCCGCCGACGAACCAGAGGGCGCCGCGCCGCGAGACGGTCGGTTCGTCGGGACTCGGAGCGATCAGCTCCGAGTCCCGCTCTCCCGTCCCCTCCTCAGGCTGTTCGCTCTTCTCCGCCCGCATGCGGCGCAAGTTCCGCAGCGCCGTGGGGGTCTTCAGCGCGGCGTGCACGACGAACGCTCCGATGAACACCCACGCCCCGTAGAAGTGGAGGGTGTAGAAGGAGCCGGGGAAGAGGTAGTCGAGCTGGACGTTGAGCGCGCCCGTCACGAACTCGAACAGCGCGCCCCCGACCAGGAGCAGCAGCGAGATCCGCTCCAGCGTGTGCGCGAGCGATCGTGCCGGCGGCAGCGTGAAGAGCTTCGGCAGGACCGACCACAGCTTGGCCAGGAGCACGGGGATGAGCGTGATGCCGAGCGTGACGTGGACGCCCTGGTTGAGGCGGTACAGCCAGTGCGGGCTGGTCGGCCAGGAGAAGAGGTAGAAGCCGAGGATCCCCTTGTCCGGGGTCTTGTCGTTCACCGGCGCCAGGTTCGGGTTGTAGGCGGCGTAGGACACCAGCCCCGTCACGAACAGCACCGTGATCCCGCCGAGCAGCACGATGCCGAGGACCGAGGTCAGGCACGGGCCGCGCAGCGGGCTGCGCCAGAAGGCGGGGGAGAAGGGGGAGCGGGGCGAGTTCGGAGACCGTGCCATGTCCCGACCGTAGGCCTGACCTGGGCCGGAAAGGCCGCCGCGAACCATGACCAAACTCTGACGTCCGCGCACGTCACGCGTCCGGTGGACCCGGTGCGTCCTAGCGTGCAGACGTGACCAGCGATCTCCTGCCCGACACCCGCCCCGACGAGTTCCCCGACGCCCGCAGGGACCTGCGCCGCGATCTGTACGCGGCCGCGGCCGCCGCGCTCCTGTTCGCTCTCGCCGCCCTGGTCGGCACCGCGATCGAGGCCCGCGAGGGCACCCTGTTCGTCAACTGGCCGCCGCTCCTGGCGGACTGGGGCCCGCATGTCGGCCCGGGCACTCCGGCCGCGATCACCGTCGCGGCCGCCGTCGTGGCGTACGGCCCGGTCCTGGCCGCCCGGCTGCCCTGGCGCCACCTGCTGCTCGCCGTCTGGGGCGCGGGCCTGGCCTGGACCTTCTCGCTCGCGCTCGTCGACGGCTGGCAGCGCGGCATCGCCCGCCGGCTGACGACCCGCTACGAGTACCTCCAGGTCATCGACCGCTTCCAGGACATCCCCGCGACGCTGCGCGACTTCACCCGGCACATCCTGCTCGGCTCACCGGACCACTGGCCCGCGCACGTCGCCGGGCACCCCCCGGCAGCCCCCCTCACCTTCGTCCAACTGGACCGGATCGGCCTGGGCGGCGGCGCATGGGCCGGGGTCTGGTGCATCGCCGTCGGGGCCACCGCCGCCCTCGGCATTCTCGTCACCGTGCGCGCCCTCGCCGACGAGAAGCTCGCCCGCCGTGCCGCGCCCTTCCTGGCGCTGGCGCCGGGCGCGGTGTGGATGGGCACCTCCGCCGACGGCTACTTCGCGGCCGTCGCGGCCTGGGCGGTGGCGTTGCTCGCGCTGGCGGTGACGGGGCATCGGCCGCGCTGGACCGGCCTGGCCTCGGGTCTTCTGTTCGGCCTGACGGTCTACCTGTCGTACGGTCTGACGCTCTTCGTCGTGGTCGCGGCGGCCGTGCTGTTCCTGGGTTCCGAGCGCGTCCGGCCGCTGCCCCTCGCGCTCGCCGGGTTCGTGGTGGTCCCGGTGGTGTTCACCGCGCTCGGCTTTTTCTGGTGGGAGGCCTACGACCTGCTGGTCACCCGCTACAACCAGGGCGCCGGCGGCACCCGGCCGCAGGCCTACTGGGTGTGGGCCAACCTCGCCTGCCAGGTGCCGGTGGTGGGCCTGGCGACGGCGGCGGGGCTGCGGCGGACCGGGGTGGTGGTCGTCCGTGAAAGGGGTACGGCCGCGTTCCGCCTCGGCGTGCTGGTGCTCGGTGCGCTCGTCGCGGTGCTGGCCGCCGACCTGTCCGGGATGAGCAAGGCGGAGACGGAGCGGATCTGGCTGCCGTTCGCGCTGTGGCTGCTGCCGGCCTGCGCCTTCCTGAACGGGCCGCGGGCCTGGCTGGCGGGACAGGCGGTGCTGGCCCTGCTCGTCAACCACCTGCTGCTGACGGGTTGGTGACCACCCGAAGCCAAGATAGGTTAGGCTTACCTAACTAAGAGGCCAACCGGCTCGAAAGGTTCCCATGTCTGCTGCCACCTGCCCTGAGCCGACGCCCGCCGAGCGTGCCCGCTCGGTGCTGGCGGCGGCCGGCTCGCTGACCGTCACCACGCAGGGCCACCGCATCGAACTGATCGGCCTGCACACCGTCGACGCCGCCGCACGGCTGCTCCTGCACAACCCGCCGGACGGCCACCTGGCCGCCGAGCTGGCCGTGGCGCCGCACGGCGACCTGGCCGCCCTCGTGGAGTTCACCGACGTCGCCGCCGTCGCCGTACGCGAAAGGGTGCGCTCCCGGCTGACGCTGGGCGGCTGGCTCAGCGCGCTCGGCCCCAAGAACCTGGTGTTCCACCCGGCCCGGGCCGTGCTCACCGAGGACGACGGCACGGCCCTCATCGGCCTCGACGAGCTGACCCTCGCCTCCCCCGACCCTCTCGCCACCCACGAGGCGGAGATGCTGGGCCGGCTCGACTCGGCCCACGCCGACACCGTCGCCCCGCTCGCCCGGCTGCTGCCGGCCCGGGAGCAGCTCGGCGCGACCGGCGTACGGCCGCTGCGGCTCGACCGGCACGGCCTGGTGCTCCGGCTGGAGACGGCGGACTCCCACCACGACGTCCGCCTGCCCTTCGCAACCCCGGCCACCCACCCGGGAGATGCGGTGCGCCAGATCCACACGCTGCTCGCCCGGGCCACCGCCCGCCCGCGTCGCCGCCGCCTGCCGACCAGGTCGTAGGCGCGGGCGCGACCCCATGCCGTCGGCCTCCGGGCCCTTCGCGGAGGCCTCCCGTCTCCTCCGCGACGGTGCCCGGAGGTCGGCTCTCACAGCCGGCTCCCCGTTTCCGGACGCTCCGTCGTCCGCATGAGCGAGCGAGTGAACGGATGCCGAGGCTCCGTCAGAATTCGCTGTGCCGAACCCTGTTCCACCAGTTCGCCCGCGTCCAGTACGGCGATCCGGTGAGCCGGCCATGCGGTGTCCAGGTCGTGGGTGATGAGGACGAGGGACAGTCCGTCACCCTCGCCGACCAGGCCCGCCAGGACGTCGAGGATGCCCCGCCGGGTGACCGTGTCCAGGCCGGAGGTGACCTCGTCGCAGATCAGCACGCGGGGGCGGGCGAGAAGAGCCCGGGCCAGGGCGGCGCGCTGGAGTTCGCCGCCGGAGAGTTCGCCGGGGCGACGGCGGGCCAGGTTCTCGGGCAGGCCGAGGCGGTTCAGGGTGGCGGACGCCTCCTCCGTCGCCGTCCGTTCGTCGGCGCCGCGCAGGCGTATCGCCGTACGCGCCACCTGGTGCAGCACGGGCCGGTACTCGTCGAAGGCGGCGCGGGCGTCCTGGAAGACGTACTGCACGGCGGCGAGTTGGGCACGGCTGCGGTGCCGCAGGCTGCGCGGGAGCCGCGTGCCGTCGAGCAGGATCCGCCCGTCCTGGTCCCGGTGCAGGCCCGCCAGGCAGCGGGCGAGCGTGGTCTTGCCGCTGCCGGAACGGCCGACCACCGCGAGGCACTCGCCGGGGTGGAGGACGAGATGCGGGGCGCGCAGCACGACAGTCCTGCGATCGTGTACGGCCACCAAGTCCCTTATTTCCAGGGCTGGTTGTGTCACATCCGTGCTCGTCACGACCTGCGGGTCCACGCGCTGTCCGGCCAGCAGCCGGCGGGTCCACTCGTGCCGGGGCGCCGTCCACAGCCGCTCCGCGGGCCCCGACTCGACGACCCGGCCCGCACGCATGACGAGGACCTCGTCGGCGAGGGCACGCACCACGTCGAGGTCGTGGCTGAGCAGGACGACCGCGATGCCCCGTGCCGCGACCGCCGCCAGCTGCTCGACGATACGGCTCTTGGTCAACGCGTCCTGGCCGGTGGTGGGTTCGTCGGCGACGACGACGCGGGCGCCGAGCAGCAGTGCCTGGGCGAGGACGACGCGTTGCTGCTGGCCGCCGGAGAGCTGGTGCGGGTGGCGCGACAACAGCTCCTTCGCGTCCGGGAGTTGCGCGTCGGAGAGGGCTTGCAGCACCAGTGCCCGGGCCGCCCGGCGGCGTTCGGCGCGGGGCAGGTGGCGGACCTGGGGGCGGGCGAGGTCGTCGAGGAGGGCGCTGACGCGGCGGGCCGGGTTGAGGACGGCGGCCGGGTGCTGGGGGACGTAACCCACCGGGCCGTCCCCGGGCCGCCGCACCTCACCCGTGACCAGGGCACCGGGCGGGTACTCCCCCAGCAGCGCCAGGCCGGTCGTGGTCTTCCCGCTGCCCGAGGCGCCGACCAGCGCGGTCACCTTCCCCGGCAGCACGCGCAGGTGTACGCCGTCGACGATCGCGCGGCCGTCGATCTCGACGCGGAGATCGCGGATCTCGGCGACCGCCGCATGCTCTGCCCGACTCACCGGCGTGGTCCCTTCTGCTCAAGTGCGTTCTTCTCCGGTACGGCCTTGTGCCGCGCGGTCTTCTCCAGCGCGGCGTCGAAGAGCAGGTTGGTGCCCATCGTCAGGGCCACGATCAGCAGCGCCGGCACCACAACGGCCCAGGGCTGGATCAGCAGGCCGGTGCGGTTGCGGTCGACCATGACGGCCCAGTCGGCGGCGTCCGGGGCGACGCCGACCCCGAGGAACGCGGCCGTCGACACCAGATACAGCACGCCGGTCAGGCGGATCCCGGCGTCGGCGGCGAGGGTGCGCAGCGCCGAACGGCCGACGTAGCCGACGGCGATCCGCCACCTGGTCTCCCCCTGCATGCGCAGCGCCTCGACCGCGGGACGTGCGGCCGCCTCCCCCGCCGCCGCCCGCACGATCCGGGCCGCGTCGGGCACGTTCACCAGCGCCACGAGCAGCGCGAGCCCGGTCGCTCCCGGCGACAGCACGGAGGCCACGAGCAGGATCAGCAGCAGCGACGGCACGGCGAGCAGCACGTCCAGCGGCCGCATCAGCAGTTCCTCGAGCCCTCGCAGGCGGGTGAGGGCGCTGATGAGCGCTACCGGGACGGCGACCAGGTAGGCGAGCGCGGTCGCGGCCAGGGCGGTGAGGACGACCGTACGGCCGCCCAGCAGGACTTGTCGCCGGACGTCACGGCCCACGAAGTCGGTGCCGAGCCAGTGGCCGTCGCCGAGGGTGAAGGAGGTGGCGCGGGCGCCGGGGTCACCGGCGAACAGCGGTCCGAGCAGGGCGAGGAGGAGGGGGACGGCGACGACGGCGAGGCCGAACGCGAAACGGCTACGGCGACGGCGACCGAGGGGCGTCGTCATGCGGCCACCCCCGCGCGGGGCGTGAGCCGGTGGGCCACCAGGTCGGCACCGAGGTTGAGCACGACCGTGAGCACGCCGAACACCACGGCCAGCCCCTGCACCACGGGCACGTCCCGTTCGGCCACGGCATTGAGCAGGACGGTGCCCAGGCCCGGGATGACGAAGAGGGCCTCCACGACGATCACTCCGCACAGCAACCAGTCGACGGTGCGGGCGAGTTGCTGCACGGCCGGGGCGAGGGCGTTCGGCAGGGCGTGGGCGTAGCGGACACGGGCGCCGGGGACGCCGTAGCGGCGGGCGTGGACGGCGTAGGGGGAGGCGAGGGCGTCGACCATGCCCGCCCGGACCAGGCGGGACAGGGAGCACACCGGGCGGCACAGCAGGACCAGCACCGGCAGTATCAGCGCCGCCGGATGGGCGAGCAGGTCGGTGCCGTAGCCGACCGCCGTCGGCGGCAGCCAGGCCAGCTCGAGCGCGAGGACCGTCACCAGCAGGACCCCGAGGGCGAACTCGGGGACCGCGTACACCGCCAGCGTCACCGAGCTGACCAGCCGGTCGACGAGCCGTCCCTCGTGGCGGGCGGCGAGCACGCCGAGGCCGAAGCCGAGCGGGACGAGGAGCGTCAGCGTGAGCGCGGCCAGCAGCAGGGTCGGCCCGAAGCCGTCGGCGATGTACCGGGTGACCGGGCGGCCGGAGGTCAGGGACGTGCCGAGGTCGCCGTGCACCAGGCCCGTCGCCCAGTCGGCCAGCCGCTGGTACGCCGGCCGGTCCAGGTCCAGCGCCTCACGGATCGCGGCGATACGCGCGGGGTCCGGCTGGTCGCCCGCCAGGGCAACGGCCGCGTCGCCCGGCAGCGCCTCGGTGAGCGCGAAGACCAGCAGCACGACGGCCAGGGTCTGCGCGGCGCCGAGCAGCAGCCGCCGGGCGACGAAGGAGCGCAGTCCGCTCACGCGAGCCACACCTTGTCGAAGCGGGCCCAGTCGAGGGTGTTGGCGGGGGCCTTGGTCTCCACTCCCTTCACGGTGCGGGCGGTTCCGATGATCCAGTCGGCGTAGCCCCAGATGAGGAAGCCGCCCTCGGCGTACAGACGGCGCTGCATTCGCTCGTACACGGCGGCCCGCTCGGCCTTGTCGCGGAGGGACTGGGCCTGCTGGTAGAGGCCGTCGAAGTCCTTGTGCTGCCACTTGGTGGCGTTGGTGGTGGAGTCGGTGAGCAGCCGCTGGGAGATGTGGGACTCGATGGGCATGGCGCCGGAGCGGTAGCAGCACAAGGTGCCGCCGTCGAGGATGTCGCTCCAGTACGAGTCCTTGCTGCCCATCCTGACGTCGATCGTGACGCCCGCCTTCGCGGCCTGGTCGCGGAAGATGCCGGCCGCCTCGGTGAACCCGGCGGCGACGGCCGAGGTGTCCAGGGTGACCTTGAGCTTCTCGGCGCCGGCCTGCTTGAGCAGGGCGCGCGCCCTGTCGAGGTCCTGGGTGCGCTGCGGCAGATCGGCGGCGTAGTACTCGTATCCCTTGCCGAACAGGTCGTTGCCGATCTCGCCCGCGCCGGACAGCGCGCCGTCGACGAGTTCCCGGCGGTCGGCGATGAGGAAGAACGCCTCGCGGACCCGCTTGTCGTCGAAGGGTGCCCGGTCGGTCTTCATGCAGAACGCCTGCATGGCGCTGTTGCGCAGCCGTACGATCTCGATCCGGCCGCCGCCCTCGTGGGCGCGGGCGGTGGTCGGGTTGAGTTCGTGCGCGTACTCGACCTGCCCGCCGAGGAGGGCGTTGACGCGGGCGGACTCCTCGTTGGCGACGACGAACTCGATCTCGTCGAGGAGCGGGGCGCCGTCCCAGTGACCGTCGTAGCGGCGGAACACGGCCGAGCGGCCCGGCGCGAAGGAAACAAATCGGAAGGGGCCCGAGCCGATCGGCTTGTCGTCGAAGTCGGTGGCGTTCTCGGGGACGATGTACGCGCCGAACGCGGCCAGGACGTTGGGGAATTCGGCGGTGGGCCGCTTGAGCACGAACTCGATGCTCCGCTCGCCGGTGGCCCGGCTGGCGTCGAGGTCGATGGGCTCCAGGGACGCCTTGGCGCGGAACGCCTGCTTGGGGTCGGCGATTCGGCGGTAGCTGTAGAGGACGTCCTTGGCGGTGACGGGGCTGCCGTCGTGGAAGGTGGCCTCGCGGAGGGTGACCTGCCAGCGGTCGAGGGTCTTGTCGGCCTCCCACCTCTCGGCGAGGCGGGGCCGGGCGGAGAGGTCGGCGCCGTAGTCGGCGAGCTTGTCGAAGAGGGCCTTGGATCGGGCGACGTCGGCGAAGAGGTTGCCCAGGTGCGGGTCGAGGGTCTCGCTCGCACCGCCCCCGGCGAACGCGGCGCGCAGCCGTCCGCCGCGCTTGGGGCTGCCGGAGGCGCCTGCCGCCTTGTCGTCCGTGGCGCCTGAGCAGCCGACGAGGGCGAGGGCGGCGGCACCTGAGGTGGCGGCCAGGAAGCCGCGGCGGTGCAGACCGGGGAAGCGTTCGTCGTACATCATTGTTCCTTCGTGTCCTTCGTGTCAGTTGGTGTGCCGACGGCGCGCGACGACGTGCAGCCGGTCCGCGTCCGTGGCGGTGCCCGGCAACCGGCCGTCCTGCCAGGGCGGTTCGGTGCGGGGGCCGGGGCCGTCGTGCAGTTCGAGCACCTCGAACCCGTGCGCGGCGAGGAAGTGGCGCAGCTCGTGCGGCAACAGCAGTCGCCATGCGGAGCGCTGTTCGACGGGCGCCGCGTCGACGCCGGCCTGATCGGCGGTCCATACGCGGGTACGGCGCAGGAGTTGGTCCGTGCGGTCGACGGTCAGGGTGGTGGTCGACCGGTAGGCGACGCCCTGCCAGGTGAAGGCGTTGCCGGACGGGGAGTCGAGGAGGTCCGTGCGGCCCAGGAAATAGGCGCCGTTGCGCATCTCCGCGACCAGCAGGCCGCCCGGTGCGAGGGCGTGACGGCAGGAGGAGAGGAAGCCGTCGAGCTGGTCGTTGGTGTGGCAGTACAGCAGGGAGCTGTCCAGACAGACGACCGCGTCGAAGGCAGCCCGGCCCAGGTCGAACCCGTGCAGGTCGGCCCGTATGTACGCCGGACCCGGATGCCGGAGCCGGGCGTACGCCAGCATCGCCCGGGAGAGATCGGCACCGGTCACCGTACGGCCGACGGAGTTCAGGTGGGCGGCGTCGCGCCCGGTGCCGCAGCCCATGTCGAGCACCCGCGGCCCGGCGCCGTGGCGACGGAGACAGTCCTCGGCCCAGCGCCCGGCGAGCCGGTCGGGATCGGGGAAGCGGGCCTCGTACAGGGCGGGGTTGTCGGTGAGGAGGTTGCGGTGGTCGGCGGCGGCGGGGATGCCCTTGTCGTGCGGACGGCTGCCGGGGACGGGGACAGCGTGTCCAGCCGCATCGCCCCCGACGGAGTCACGACCTCCGCCTGCTGCGGCGTCAGCCACACACCCGTACGGACCGGCTCGCTCGGAAGCGGCGCCCTGTCCCTCACCTGTCCGCTCTCCCCCCGCCGCGACGGCCGCGCCGGGCTGCCGATCGCCCGGCTCACCGAAAGCAGCGCCCTGGCCCCGGCCGGCCGCCCACTCGCCTCCCGCCGCCCGCTCCGCGTCTGCTGTCCCCGGCCCACGCCGCTCGACATCGACCCCCCGCGCCGCACTCACGCCTTGCTCCTCTCTTCGTCCCGTACCGAAGCCGCCGCCGCGGGGCTCGCCGGCAGTGCTCCACGCCGCTGCAGCCACGCCACCCCGCCGGCCGAGGCCAGCCCGACGAGCGCGCAGCACATCCAGGGCAGCCAGGCACGGCCGCCGCTTTCCCCCGCGTCCATGGCCCAGCCGACGACGGCGTTGCCGACGGCCGCGGCGATGCCGGAGACGACGTAGAAGATCCCGAAGTAGGTCCCGGTCAGCTCGGGGCGGCCGAAGCGCGGGATCAGTTCCATCACGAAGGGCGAGGCGACCATGACGCCGAGGTAGAGAAGGAGCGCGCCGAGCAGCACGGGTATCGCGTCCAGCCACCCGGCGGGTCCCGTGCCCGCGACCAGGGCCGGCGGCAGGAAGGCCAGGCCCATCACCGCGAGGCCGGCGGCTATCCAACCCGCCCTGCTGCCACGTGACTTGAGGCTTCTCGTGATCCTCAGCTGGAGCGCCAGGTTGGCCACCGTGCCGACGAGGAAGACGATGCCCGCCGCTCCGTCCCAGCCGGTGGCCTCGCGGGCCCCGTCGGGCAGCAGCAGGTAGAGCTGGTTCTCCAGGGTGAACATGCCGACCATGGCGAGGGCGAAGGCCAGGAAGGCCCGGTTGCCGAGTACCTCGCGCCAGTCCCCGAGGACACCGCTCCCGCTGGGCTCGACCTTGCGCGCCGGAAGGACGAGGGCCTGGGCGATCGTGAGCACCGCGAAGATCCCGGCGGCGGTCAGCGCGGACGTGCGGAAGTCGACCAGGAGCAGGGCGCTGCCCAGCAGCGGGCCTATCAACGCGCCTGTCGTCGCGAAGACGTTGAACAGCGCGAACGCCTCCGCCTTCCGCTCCCCCGCCTCCTGCGCGAGATACGCCCGCACGGCCGGGTTGAACAGCGCCCCCGCGAGCCCGCTCAGCACGGACGCGGCGAGCAGTACCGGCAGCCCGTCCCCCAGCGCGAACAACGCGAACCCGACGGTCCGCAGGGCGCACCCGGCGATGATGACGCCCCGCGCTCCCAGCCGGTCCGCCGCCGAGCCTCCGATGATGAACAGGCCCTGCTGGCTGAGGTTGCGCACGCCGAGCACGACACCGACGACGGCCGCCGACATGCCCAGGTTCTGGCCGAGGTGCGTGGCGAGGTAGGGGATGAGGAGGTAGAAGCCGATGTTGACGCCGAGCTGGTTGACGAGGAGCAGCCGCACGGCGAGCGGGAATCGTCGTATCTCATGCCACGTCCTCATGTGCCGTCACCTCCTCGACTCCCAGGCCGGGACGGGTGCTTGTGCGTACGAAGCCGTCCGCGCCGCCGATCCCGTGCCACGGGTCGTGGGCGAGCAGCAGATGCCCGTCGAGGTCGGTCCAGCGGGCGCGGTCGGCCAGGTGGACGGCGGGCGCCAGGCCCAGGGTGCTCGCGGTGAGGCAGCCGAGCATCAGGTCGGTCCCGCTGCCCTCGATCGCCTCGGCGATGCGCAGGGCCATGCGGACGCCCCCGCACTTGGCGAGCTTGACGTTGACGCCCTGGACGCGCCCGGCCAGGCGTCGGACGTCGGCCAGTGACACGGCGTCCTCGTCGGCGATGACGGGCAGCGGAGACTTCTCGGCGAGGGCGCCCAGCGCGTCCGGGTCGCCGGGCGCGAGGGGCTGCTCCACGGCCTCGACGCCGAGGTCGGCGAAACGGGGCAGCAGGGCCGCCGCCTGTGCCGGGATCCAGGCGCCGTTGGGGTCGAGGAGCAGCCGGGCACGCGGAGCGGCGTCGCGGATGACCCGTACGCGTTCGATGTCGTCCTCGGGGTCGGGGGTGCCCGCCTTGACCTTGACGACCTCGAAGCCGCTCGCGGCCAGCCGGCGGGCCTCGGCGGCCGCGCGGATCGGCGAGGTGATGCCGATGGTGCGCGCGGTGGCCGCCACGGGAGGCGCCGTCGTACCGAGGAGGTGATGGACGGGGAGGCCCGCGCGCTTGCCGACGAAGTCGAGGAGCGCGGATTCGACGGCGGCGGTGACGGCGGGCGGCACGCCACCGGAGGGCAGGGCATGAAGGGCGCTCTCGGGATCGGCGAACCGTTCCAGATCGACCGCTGAGATCAGCCGTGCGAGTGTGTGGGCATCCAGCCCGTAGTACACGCTGCTGACGGCCTCGCCGTAGCCGGTCACTCCTTCGTGCTCCACGCCCAGCCACACGGCGTCCCGGGCGGTCATGGTGGAGCGGGAGATACGCAGCGGCTCGGCGAGTTCGAGACGCACGGTGCGCAGGTGAGCCTTCACGGTGTCCTTCCGAGGGAGAGCGGATCGGCCACCCGCGCGCAGCGCACCCATCCGCTCGCCTCGGCGGCGTACGGGTGCGGAATCTCCACGGGCCGGGCGGCCGCGCCGGCCAGGTCGAGGCCGTGGGCGGCGATGAAGTCGTCGTCGTAGACGGTGCCGAGATAGCGGTGCGGCCCGTCGGGGAACACGGTGGCGACGACCGCCCCCGGGTGCACGCAGGCCGCCCAGGCGGCGACCCGGGCGACGGCGCCGGTGCTCCAGCCACCGCTGACGAAGCTGCCCCGGGCGAGCCGTCGGCAGCTGTCCACGGCCTCGGCGGGGCCGATCCAGTGGACCTCGTCGAAGGCGTCGTAGGCGACGTTGCGCGGGTGGATGCTGCTGCCGAGACCGCGCATCAGGCGCGGCCGGGCGGGCTGGCCGAAGATCGTGGAGCCGGTGGCGTCGACGCCGATGAGCCGCAGCGCGGGCCAGTGCCGGCGCAGCGGGCCGATGATGCCGGCGCTGTGGCCGCCCGTGCCGACACTGCACACCAGGATGTCCAGGTGGTCGAGCTGGGCGGAGAGCTCCGCCGCCAGGGAGGCGTAACCGGCCGTGTTGTCGGGGTTGTTGTACTGGTCCGGCCAGTAGGCGCCGGGGAGTTCGGCGAGGAGTTCACGCAGTCGGCCGAGCCGGGCCGCCTGCCAGCCGCCCTGTGCGGCGGGGCGGTCGACGATCTCCAGGCGGACGCCGTGCGCGCGCAGCAACTGCCTTATGGACGGCTCCAGTTCGCTGTCGCCGACCAGGACGACGGGATGGCCGAGTGCCTGCCCCGCGAAGGCGAGTCCGATGCCGAGCGTGCCGGAGGTGGACTCCACCACCGGGTCGCCGGGTCGCAGTTCGCCGCGCTCCCGCGCGCCGAGCAGCATCGACACGGCGGCCCGTGCCTTCATGCCGCCCGCCGCGAGCCCTTCGAGCTTGGCCCAGAATCCGGGGTGGGCGTGCGGCAGGTCGGCGCCGACCCGGACGACGGGCGTGCGGCCGAGCAGGGCGAGCAACTCGGGGCGGGCGGTGGGCCGTACGACGGTGGCGGCGGAGGGGGTCATCGCTCACCGCCGGGACGGCTGTGGCGATCGACGACGTCGGTGGACCTGTATCGATGGACGATCCCGGGGCCGCCGTCGAGCCAGAAGAACGGGTACGGCTCCGCGCACACCGCGCTCACGCCGTGCGCCAGGAACCGGGGCAGCACCGCGCTGCCGGTCTGCGCGAACATCACCAGCTGCTTGCCGTGCCGCAGCGCGTGCTGCCGCAGCGGTTCGAAGGTGCCGTTGCCCAGGGTCATCCCGGACACCAGCAACGCGTCGCAGCTCCCGGCCGCGGTGAGTGCGTCGGCGACGACCGGCTCGCCCCACTCCGTGGCGCCGCCCTTGAGGTCGCACGGGACATAGCCGAGGCCACGCGAACGCAGCGCCGCCAGCAGGGAGTTGACGACCCCCACCACCAGCACGGCGCTCCCGGCCGGCAGGTCCAGCAGCTCGACCACCGCCCTCGCCCGTGCCGTGGACTTCTCCAGCGACGACCCCGCGCGCAGGGCGACCGGCCGCGCCCCGTGGTCCGGGGTGTGCGGGGTGATGTGCATCAGGTAGGCGTCGAGGGCGGCCACCCGTACGGCAGGCGCCGGATGATCGAGGAGCCGTGCCACGTCGGCACCGACGCAGTCATCGAGCGCACCGTCGGGCAGTTCGCCCGGCTCGACGGCGCATGACCCGACGGCCTCGGCGAGCCGGAGACTGAGGACCTCGTTGCGGTAGCAGGTGCCCCGCCCGTCGTGCCGTACGGCCTGCCGGGTGGTGAAGGCGACGGAGATCCGCTGTGTGCCGGGGTCGGGGCCGAGCGCGCCCGCGCGGACCTGGGCGACCAGGTCGTCGTACGTCCGGGTCAGCGCCGCCGGTGAGGCGTTGACGGTGGTCACCGGATCACCAGCCCCGCGCGCAGCCCGGCCAGCAGGCCTTCGACGCGGTCGCGGGCGCCGGGCCCCTCGGGGTCGCCGGCCATGACGTGGCCCAGGTACTCGTTGTTGCTGCCGGCCGTCCTGACCACCTTGCCGGGATCGGCGAGCTGGACCTCCAACACGTCTGGGAGGTCGCTGAGTTGATGTCCGTCGAGCGCCTGCAACGTGCCCGCCCGCTCCGGGACCAGGAAGCCGATGGCGGCGCTGCGCAGCCCGGTGTCCGTGCGCCGGAGGTCGGGCCTGCGGCCGAGGGCGACGTCCACGAAGGCGGCGGCGAGGTCGATGCCGGTGACGTGGCGGACGAGTTCGGTGATGCGGTTGCCGGCGGGGCGGGGGTTGACCTCGACCACACGCGGCCCGGCGGAGGTCAGCTTGATCTCGGTGTGCGCCACGACCCCGTCCGTCAGCCCGAGCGCCTTGAGCGCGCCGAGCGTGGTCTGCTCGGCGGCCTCGATGTCGGCGAGCGACAGGGCGGCGGGGAACATGTGGCCGGTCTCGATGAAGGCGGGCGCTCCGCCGAGGCTCTTGTCGGTGACGCCGACCAGGTGAACGGCGCCCGCGTACGACACGGTCTCGACGCTCACCTCGGGGCCGTCGAGGAGCTCTTCGAGCAGGACGGCGGGGGTGCGCCGCTGGCCACGGGCGTTGACCGGGAAGTCGGCCAAGGCCCTGACCGCAGAGCTCAGTTGACCCTCGTCGTCCACGCGACGCACGAACATGCCCGCGCACAGGTCGACCGGCTTGACGACCAGCGGGTAGCCGATCTCCTCCGCGGCCCGCACGAGGTCGGCCCACTCCTCGTGCACGGCGAAGCGCGGTCCGGGCAGGCCCGCGCCGGCGAGGACCCGGCGGGTGGCGTCCTTGCGGCAGGCGTTCTCCACCGCCTCGGGGCCGGGCCCGGGAAGACCCAGACGCCCGGCGATCCGCGCCACCGTCGGCAGGTAGTAGTCGCAGGAGGTGATCACCCCGTCGAAGCCCAGCACCGAGTGCAGCCGATCCACCTCGGGCAGCAGGGCGTCGAGGTCATTGGTGTCGGTCGTGATCACATTGCGCGCGCCGAGCAGCGGGTGCGCCGCCCCCTCGGGCGCCGAGCGCAGGTAGTGATGCAGGTCACGGGTGAGGAAGGTGAACTCGTGCCCGCCCTCGCGGATGGCGCGTGGCAGCAGTCTGCTCATCGATCCGACCCAGCTCTCGACCACCAGCAGATGAGCCACAACTCCCCTTTTCATGACGCGGGTTCGGACGGCAGGGCAGCCCGGAGCACCCCTCGACGGGAGGGGTGCCGGACTTGACTGGCACACGCTATCGATAATCATTTTCATTTGCTAGCCCGTTCTTACCTCGCTTCGGAGAATCGGAGAGACCTTGACCGCCCTGCCCCGCCCCACCGCCCTGCTGTGTGCCCTAGTGGCCGCGGCAGCCCTGCTCCCCACGGCCGGCCCCGCCCGGGCCACGGCCGCGACGGCCACCCTTGGCTTCGGTGCCTGCCCGGACTCCGTCCCGACGCCACCCGCACCCGACCGCGTGGAGTGCGGCCGCCTCACCGTCGCGCTCGACCCGAGGCAGCCCTCCGGCCCGGGCATCGAGATCGCCGTCTCCCGCGTCCCCGCCTCCGGCACCCCCGCCGAGCGGCGCGGCATTCTGCTGGTGAACCCCGGCGGCCCGGGCGGCTCCGGACTCCCCTACGCGGTGACCAAGCGCGCCAAACTCCCCGCGAGCGTGCGGCGTTCGTACGACGTCATCGGCTTCGACCCGCGCGGGGTGGGCCACAGCGCGCCGGTCGGCTGCGGCGCGATGGGCGGACTGTTCGCCGCTCCCGGCGCCGACCCGGTGCCGACGACCCCGCAGGCCGAGCGGTCGTACCTCACGTCACTGCGCCACCTGGCCGACGACTGCGCGACGGGCGCGGGCCGTCCGATCCTGCCGTACCTGTCCACCGAGCGGACGGCGTACGACATGGACGCCATCCGCGCCGCGCTGGGCGAGCCGCGGACGAGCTTCCTCGGTATCTCGTACGGCACCTACCTGGGCGCGGCGTACGCGGCGCGCTTTCCGCACCGGGTGGGCCGCATGGTGCTGGACAGCGTGGTCGGGCCCTGGGACTGGTACGACTTCGACGAAATCCAGAGCCGGGCGATGCTGCGGGCCCGCGACACGTTCTTCGGCTGGACCGCCGCGCATGCCGAACGTTTCGGGCTGGGCGGCGACGCGGGCGCCGTCCGGCATTCGTATCTGCGCGTACGCCAGGGCCTGGCCGCGCATCCGGTCGGCGGCTTGGGCGCGGCGGAGTTCGACCGCGCCGTCTACCGCGCCCTCGGCCGCACCGAACGCTGGACGGGCCTCGCCGACGGGATGCACGGCTACCTGACGGACGGGAGCGTGGCCGGGCTGCGGCCCGCAGCCGCCTTCGACAGTCCGGAGTCGCGCAACTACGAGGCGGCCAACCGGATCGTGAAGTGCGCGGACGGTCCGGGGCCGACGCCCCGGGAGGTCGTGGCGGACGTACGGCGCATACGACGTACCGACCCGCAGCCGGTCCTGACCGGCATGGAGGCGTCGGCCTGCGCGTACTGGCACCACCGCCCCGTGCGGCGCACCCGGCTGGGCAGTCCGGCCGCCCCTCCCGTCCTGCTGGTCGCCTCGGCGCACGATCCGGTGACCCCCGTCGACGGCGCCCGCCAACTGCGTGAACTGCTGCCCGGCTCCAGGCTGGTGACGCTCGACGACGACTACTCGCACGGGGTGTTCGCCAGCCGGGGCAACGCCTGCGTGGACGGGGCGGTGGCGGGCTATCTCGTCGACGGGGAGGTGCCTACGGCGGACGTGCGCTGCGCCGGACCGGGACTGCCGGTCCCGGCAGCGGCTGTTCCGTCCAAATGATCTTCCCGTTGGCGTGTACCTCGTCGCCGGCGCTCGGTGAGCCGGGCGACGAGGAACGGGCCCCTGCCGTCGAGGACTCGCGGGCCAGGGCGCGGTCGCGGAGCAGGCTGAGCCGGACGGGGCCGGTGGCGTGACGGATGGCGTCGGTGACCAGTTCACCGGCGACCGGTTCGGTGATGAACGGCCAGGACGATGCCGCTACGCGGGGCTCGAACCGCGAACCCTTCCGGCACCCGGATGCGGTGACCGGGGCACCCGGAACACCGTGGCACCGGGCCCACCACTGCGGGAGCCAACCGTGTCGGAGCGCGGGATACTTGGCCGCATGCGGTACCCGCGGTTCGTGGCCCGTCTCCCAGTCGGGCTGGTGCTGGCGCTCGTGACCGCCGTCGGCTGCACCGACAGCGGCGGTGACGGCGACGAGCCGGCGCGTACGGATCCCCCGGCGTCGAGCAGAGCAGATGGCGGCAGCCCGAGCGCCGCCACGCTCACCCCCTCCCCCACCCCCGCCGACCCCGTCTCCCTCCCGGCCCTGATCCAGCGCGAGCACCGCGGCTCCGACCTCCGCCTCGGCGCCGTACGCGTCCGCACCGACGCCTACACGCAGTACGCCGTCACCTACCGGTCCAACGGCCTGAAGATCTCCGGCATCATGAACGTCCCCACCGGCGAGGGCCCCTTCCCCGCGCTGGTCCTGGCGCACGGCTACATCGACCCGGACGTGTACGTGACCGGCCAGGGCATGCCCCGGGAGCAGGACCTCCTCGCCCGCGACGGCTACGTCGTCCTGCACACCGACTACCGCAACCACGCGGGCTCCGACGACGACCCCGACAACGACGTGAACCTCCGCCTCGGCTACACCGAGGACGTCATCGCCGCCGTCCACGCGCTGCGCTCCGCCACCCGCCCGGACGTCGACGACGACCGGATCGGCCTGATGGGGCGGTCGATGGGCGGTGGGGTCGTGTACAACACGCTGGTCGTGGCGCCCGGCCTCGTCGACGCGGCCGTCGTGTTCGCGCCGGTCAGCTCGCGCCCCGAGCAGAACATCGACCACTTCCAGCGCCCCGAGGGCGACCCGCTCGTCGCCGAGATCGAGGCGGCGCACGGCACCCCCGAGGAGAACCCCGAGTTCTGGCGGCAGGTCTCGCCGGTCACCTACGTCGACCGGGTCACCGAGCCCCTGCTGATCCACCACGGCACCGCCGACGACACCTGCCCCCTGGCCTGGACGAGGACGACCGTCGCGGCGTTCGAGGCGGCGGGCAAGGACGTGGAGCTGCGGACGTACCGGGGCGAGGGGCACACGTTCGGGCCGCGGTGGCCGGACTCCATGGAGGCGACGACGGCCTTCTTCGAGCGCCACCTGGGCTGAGACCCGCTCAAGCCCCGCTCGTGTTGCGGCGTGTGTGACGCACCACGCACAGCGAACCGCAAGTTTTTTCGCGCGGCGGTGATTGTTTCGCGCGTCCCGTCCGTACCTCCTGGCGTAGCAGCCGTTCATCTCTGGAGGCACGATGCCCATCTCGCGCCGCATGGTAGGAACCGTCTTCGTGGGAGGCGCCCTCGTCCTGACCCTCTCCGCCCTTGCCTACCCGGCCATGCTGGGCGTGGAGACCACCTCCGCCAACCAGGACCGGGTCATCGCCAACACGCAGTACGGTCCGCTGACCGAGGCCGACCGGGACTTCGTGGTCAAGGTCCGCGCGGCCGGCCTGTGGGAGCACCCACTGGGCATGATGGCGATGGAGCGGGGCACGACCCCGGAGATGAAGGAGGCCGGCCGGCATCTGGTCGTCGGACACGCCCGGCTCGACCTGGCCTGCCGCAAGCTGGCGTCCGAGCTGAACATCACGCTGCCCAACCAGGCGAGCCCGCAGCAGCAGCAGTTCGTGGCGACTGTGGACTCCAAGACGGGCAAGGAGTTCGACGCCACCGGTGTCGCGATCATGCGAGTGACGCACGGGCAGATCTTCCCGCCGATCGCGAAGATCCGGGGCACCACGCAGAACAGCCTGGTCCGTCAGCTGGCCGACCTGGCGAACGACACCGTGCTCGACCACATGACGATCCTGGAGAAGACGGGGATGGTCAACTTCGACGCCAACAACTTCCAGCAGACCTCGCCGCCGAAGCTCCCGAAGGAGCAGATGACTCCGCCCGCGCCCCAGCCGGGCTCGCCGGTCCTCACACTGGCGATCCCGAAGGGCCTGGAGGATCTGAACACCGCGTCCCCGACGGCGCTGCCGAGCGCGGACGTCAAGTAGGAGCAGTTGCCGCGCCCCGGAGTTCTCTCCGGGGCGCTGTCACGCGGTATCAGCCCGTCTTGCGCCCCCACGGCGTGTCCAGCCGCTCCCACTCCGCGTCCCACTCCGCCAGCCGGCGCCGCTCCAGCCCCAGCCGTACGACCCAGGTCGACCCGAGCACGATGCCTGCGCCGGCCGCCCCGGCCAGGAGGCCTCCGGCGACCGAGTGCAGCTGCATCTCGCTCTCGGAGAGCGGCTCATTGGCGATGACGCCCTTGCGGTCCGTCCACACCTCGACCTTGCTGCCCGCATGCGACTTGGGCGGTACCCGCGCCTCGTCCGTGTGGGTCGTGCCGTCCGGGTCGGTCCAGCGAACGGTGGTCCACACGAGATGGTCGGTGGTGACCCGCGAGGCCCCGGGATCCTCCGCGTCCATGACGAGTACGGCCGTCACCTTGCGACTCTCGGCCCGTTGCTGCTCCGCGGAGGCCACGACCGCGTCCGCCGCGGCGATGCCCGCGAACAGGGCGGCGCCCACCGCGAACAGCCACCCGCACAGCACGACCCAGGCCTCGATGACGTCGCTGCGCCGCCTCAGCGGGCTGCGCCGCCACCGCCACAGCCGCACCCTCGAACATCCAGACGCAGCCATGCCGACACCCCCTTGAGCACCGACAGCACTCCTCCAGTGTGCGCCCACGTGCCGTCGGGCGCGCGCTCGGCCACCAGTTGAATGCACCCTGCAGAAGTGATCAGCTCGCGGTGCGCCGGATCCGTCCGGCGTAGCGCCTCTCCAGCTCCAGGTTGCCCTCGAACCCTCCCGGCACATTGGCCGAGACGTACACCGGCGGGCGCTCCCCGGCGGCGATGAGCAGGGCGGCAGCCTCCGCCACGGCCATCTGCACGAGCATCACGCCGGTGAGCGTGGACAGGGCGCACACCGCGCCGCCGCCCGGCAGCTCCAGCAGTGCGTCGCCGCGCGGGGCCGCGTTGTCGAGGACCACGTCGGCGAGGTCGGCGAGCTTCTTGCCGCTCGCGTGGCCCGCCGGGACGGCCCGGGTGTGGGCGAGGGAGGTGATGGCCAGGATCCGGTGGCCCTGCTCCTTGGCGTGCAGGGCCATCTCCACGATGACGTTGTTGACGCCGGAGTTGGAGATGATGACGAAGAGATCCTGGGCGTGCGGGGCGGCCAGGTCGTAGATCCGGGCGGCCACCCCGGGCTCGCGCTCCAGGAGCGGGTCGTCGAGGACGCCGGGCGCGGCCCCGCCGTACAGGACGAGGTCGGCGATGCCGAGCCGGTTGGTGGGCACCAGTCCGCCCGCCCGGCCGGCGACTTCGAGGACCATCGCCTGGGAGTGACCGGTACCGAAGGCCTGGATGACGCCGTCCGCTCGTACGCAGTCGGCGATGAGCTCGGCGGCGCGGGCCACGTCGTCGCGGGCTGACTCGGTCAGGCGGTCGAGGACGGTCATGCTCTCGCGCACGAAGCGCTGGGCGCTCACGGACTCGTCGGACACGCGTCACTCTCCGCTCAGGGACGGCACCGTTGGATTGAACCACCCTGCATGACTGCAGTGATGATTCATCGAATCATTTTCGGTCCTGGCATTCAACGTGTTCGGCAATCGGTGGCTGCTACCTTCCCCTCATGCCCCCGACGGACGTCACCACACTGATCCGCACCGAGCTGCCCCGACTGGCCGGTTCCCTGCGGAAGGTCGGCGAGTTGATCCTCGAGGATCCGGCCGCCGTCACCCACTGCTCGGCCGCCGAGCTGGGCCGCCGCACGGGCACCTCCCAGGCGACGGTGACCCGGTTCTGCCGGGCCATCGGGCTCGACTCCTACCAGCATCTGCTGATCGAGCTGGCCCAGGAGCGCGGCCGCGGCGAGGTCTCCGACTGGGGCAGCGCCGAGATCGGTCCCGACATCTCGCCCGACGACAGCCTGGAACGGGTCGTCCAGGTCGTCGGCAGTGCGGACCTGCGCGCCATCCAGCAGACCATCGAACGGATCGACCTCGACGCGCTGGAGCGGGCGGCCCAGGCGCTGGCCCGTGCCCGCCGCATCGACGTGTACGGCGTGGGCGGCAGCGGCGCGGTGGCCCAGGAGACGGAGACACGGCTGTTCCGCATCGGCTGCCAGGTCCGCGGCTGGACCGAGGTGCACGGGGCGGCCACCTCGGCGGCCCTGCTCACCCCGGCCGACGTGGCCATCGGCATCTCCCACTCGGGTGCCACGCGCGAGACCCTCGAACCGTTCGAGATGGCCAAGGAGCGCGGCGCCACCACCATCGCCATCACCACCGACCCGCGCTCACCGCTGGCCAAGGCCGCCGGCATCCGGCTCATCTCGGCCACCTCGGAGACCAGCTTCCGCACCGGCAGCATCGGCGGCAGGCACTCCGTCCTGATGATCGTCGACTGCCTCTACGTCCGGGTCGGCCAGGTCTCCTACCAGCGCGCCAGCGCCTCACTCGCCCTGACGGACCACATCACCCCGCAGCACGCGGTGAAGAGTCGCCGGGCGCGCTGAACCCGGCGGGACGGGGCTCCCCACGAGCACTCGCAGGCCGGCGCGGAGCGGGTGCGCGCCGGCGCCGCTCAACTGCCGTACCCCAGACGGGCGAGGCACACGGCACCCAGTGAGCCGTCGGCCACGCGGTCGGGGGTGAGGCCGAGGAGGCGGAGCCCGGCGGTGAGCGGCTCGGTGAGCGGGCCGTCGTCGCCGAGCAGGCCGCCGGTGACGACGATGCGCTCGCCGGGCCGGGGTTCGAGGGCGCGGACGGTGGCGGTGAGGTGGTCGGCGGCCGTTTCGAGGATGCCCGCGGCGACGGCGTCCGCGTGCCGGGCCGCGTCGGCGACGAGCGGTGCGAGCCCGGCCAGTCCGACCGGCGGCCGGTTCATCACGGCGGGGAGCAGGTGCATGCGGTAGGCCTCACGCCGGGCTCTCGTCCAGGCTCCGCCGGCGTACGGGTCCGGCGTCGCCCCCGGCAGAACGTCCTCCGGCACCTCCAGCTCCCGCCCCACCGACGCGGCCAGCGCCGTCGGCCCGCCCCGTCCGTCGGCCATACGCAGCGCCATCCGTACCGCCTCGCGCCCGATCCAGAAGCCGCTGCCGTCGTCGCCGAGCAGCCAGCCGTCGCCGCCGGCGGTCTCGGTGCACACGCGTGCGGTGATGCGCACCGCGACCGCGCCGGTGCCGGCCACCAGGGCCAGGCCGTCGGCGGGGTTGCCGGGCGCGGCGGCGAAGGCGGCCTCGCTGTCGCTGTGGATCTCGACCGTGTCCGTGCTGATGCCGAGCCTGCCCAGCGCGACGGTGAGGGCGGCGTGCGCCTTGACCCGGCCCGGTTCGTCCGGGGCGGTCCGCGAGGCACCCGCGAACCCGCCCGCCACCGCCACGACTTGGCCGCGCAGCTCCGCCGGCACGGCGTGGGCCAAGGCCTCGGCGAGGTGCTCGGTGAGCTGCGGTCCGGAAACCGTCAGGGCGTTGCCGGGGCCGGAGACGCCCTCGCCCGCGGGCTCACCATCGCCGAGGGGCGCCAGGACGGCGCGGGTGCGGGTGCCACCGGCGTCCAGGCCGACGACGTATGCACGCGCCCTCTTGGGCGAATTCTGGTTCACATCACTGTTCATCGACGACCATGGCGGTTGGTACATCCGTGACGGACCGGGCCGAGACCCGGCCCCGAGCCTGCAAGAGCGGGCCCGGCCCGAGCAGGATCTCATCCACACGGTCCACTTCGGGTGTCTTCCACCTCCGGTCGCTGAGGTCGTACGGCCGTCCTGAGTACCGTGGGCCCGCCAGCTCCCGGTGCCGTCGGTGACGCCCTCCGGCAGCCCGATGTCCACCCGCACCGCGTCGCAGCGGGCGGTGAGGTTCGGGTCGTCGACGACGCCGAGGGCGTGGGAGCCGGGGACGTCCGGGGCACCGGCATCGCGCGCAGCTCGTCCGTGAGGCGGCGCACCTGCCGCGCGTCACGGACGTTGCGGGTGAAGAGGAGGACCCCGCCGGGGCCGCGGTCGATGAGCTCCCTGAGCGTGTCCGGCACGCTCGTGGCGCCGTCGAACCCGGCGACGAGACAGCGGTGGGGCGGCTTCGTCCAGGTCGGCGGGGAGGCCGGCCGACCTGGCTGACGCGTGCTCGAAGTGGCTCACCCCGGCAATGCTCTGGCTGGGTCAGCCTGAAGTCACCCTTGCGATGGATGACTGATTCAGCAGTAGGTCCTCACGTGGACAGCTTCTTCGCCTTCCCCACGGCTTCCGCCAGCCGTTCGAGCACGGGCGCGTACCCGGCGTAGCTGAAGCGCTCCTCCATGGCCCACGGCACGGTCTGCCCCGCCTTGACCGCGGGCAGCTGCCGCCAGGTCGCCTTCGCGGCGAGCTGCTCTTCGCTCATCGACGAGGAGCGGTTGTCGACCATGATCAGGTCCGCGTGGTACTTGTCGGCGTTCTCCCAGCTCAGGAACTCCCAGAAGCCCCACTCGTCGGACTTCTTCCCCTCCACGAACTCCACGCCGAGGTCCTTGTAGTAGTTCAGGTCGACGTAGGAGTCGGGAACGGCGACGTAGAACTGCTCGTTGTCGCCGGTGATGGCCATGACCTTCAGCCCCTTGTTGGCCGCGGCCGCCGCGCGCAGGGTCTCGACCGCCTTGCCGAAGCGGGCCCTGGCGTCCGTCACCTTCTTCGCCTTCAGGTCGGCGCCGAGCGCCTCGGCGAGTTCGGCGGTGCGCTTCAGCGGGTTCAGCAGGGAGGTGCGGGCGACGCTGATGCCGACGCTGGGCGCGAGCGCCTCGATCTTCTTCCGGCTCTCCTGCGGGACGTACCAGAGGTCGGGAGCCGGGAACATGTTGCTGATCAGCAGATCAGGTCCCAGCGCCGCGTACTTCTCGACGTTGAACTGCCCCCAGTCCGTACCGAGGCTCGTCAGCTTCGCCACGTCCATGTCGCCGGCCTGGGGGTTGGGCTTGCCGTCGACCGGCTCGGTGGGCCCGAAGACGCCGTCGCACTCGATGCCGTAGTCGTACAGCGCGGCAGCGGCGCTGACGAAGGCGACGAGCGTTTCGGGCGCCTTGTCGAGGGAGACCGTACGCCCGCGGTCGTCCTTGAAGGACCAGGGACCACCGCCCGTCTCGCGCGCCTTGCCCTCGGCGTCCCCGTCCCCGCCGCAGGCGGCGAGCAGCGAGCCGAGACCGAGAGCGCCGCCCGCGGTGAGCAGTCGGCGGCGGGACATGGCTGGGACTGTGGCCATGGTTGACCTCCCCTTTCATAAAATTAAGGGAAGGCTAACCTAAGCCTCTTTGGGGTCAAGAGCCGGTGCGCTCGCAGCCGCGGGAAATACGGTTGTCCGTTGATCAACCCGGCACCTAACCTCAGCCCTCATCGGCGTGTAGCTCAGCAGCAGAGCACCGGGCTCGGGACCCGGAGGGCGCAGGGGCGGAACCTGCCACGTCGGCTTATGGACGACAACGCTGAGCAGCAGCCCCGCACCGCGGCCCCCGCCTACCCGGCGGCCCAGTTGGCCAAGGCCTTCACGACCGCACTGACCCACGAGGACGCCGACACCCGGCGTCGCGCGCAGGAGCGCGGGCAGCGCTGGCGGGCGGTCCTCGCGGGGATGGCCGCGGGGCGGCTGACGGCCGGTTCGCGCACCCCGGTGGCGGGGCTGCCGGCCTGGGTGACCCTCGAGGTGGTGCGGGGCGGCTTCGCCACCGGCACCGCGAGCGCGAGCGGCCCGCTCCAGCCGTACGAGACCGAGGCCGCGCGGCAGTTCGGGGTACCGGCCGAGCGGCGCGCGCTCTTCGCCCACTGCCTCACCGACGCGGGACTCGCCTGGCTGTGGGCGCGGCTGGACGGCGGCCACTACGAGATCGGCCTGCCCGAGGAGGCCGCGCTGCTCACGATGGCCTGGCTGGTGCGGCACGGGGAGACGTACGCGGCGCTGGATCTCGTGGCCGAACTGGAACCGTTCGCCGGCCAACTGCGCTTCCTGCCCCGGCCGGTGGAGGGCGCTGCGTCGACGGACGGCCCCGCGTCGGCGAGCGGCACGGCCGAGGCGACCGGCATGGCGGAGGCGAGCAGCACGGCGGAGGCGACCGCGCCCGTCCACCGGTACACCGTGTCCGACTCCGTCGACTCGCTGATACGTCGGCGGCCCAACGCCGCCGTGGAGACCCAGCGCGAAGCCCTCGCCGTATGGCAGCCGTTCGGGGACGAGATGCTCGTCCACTGGCTGGAGACGGCAAGGAACGGCCGGGTGCTTGAACTCCCGCCGGACGCCGACTGGTTGGCGCGCGCTGCCGCCCTGCTGGACCGCTACCGGCTGCTGGCCGCGGACCACACCCGCTGCACCAAGCACCGCAACCCCAAGCAGAACCTGGGCATTCTGCGCGGCGCACTGGAAGAGACCGTCGCCGGACGGCCGTTGGACGCGCGACGGCTCGGTCTGCTGCGGCACGCGGTGGACTCCATGGTGCGGCGACGCGGCCTGCCCGGCTCCGCACCGCACACGGCGCTGCGCCGGGAGCAGGCGCGCCAGGCGGCGCTCCCTTCCCACCACGCACTGGCCCAGCTGATGCTGCGCCGACTCGCCGCACTGCCCCAGGAAACCGGCATCACGGAGGTCACCCCGTTGCTGACGCCCGTGACGGAGCGGGAGGAACACGAGACCGGCCTGCCCACGGGGACGGAGGTCCCGCCGGTGATCCGGCAGGTGGTCGAGTCCGCGCTCAGCGCGCCGATCGGCACGCTGGTGGAGCGCGGCGTCGTCCCCTCCGCGGAGGTCCTGGCCGAGCTGGTACCGCAGTTGGTCGCCACCGCCACCGCGCAGGCGTACGGCGACGAGACGCTGCGGGCGCTGATGGCCGCGAACTACCGCGCGTTCCGCAACCGCCGCTCGCTGCTCCTGCTCAACCTGGAACGGCAGGTCCGCGTCGAGGAACTGCCCTGGGTACGGGCGGTGTCCGGGCAACGCGCCGCAGTCCTGGGCAAGCCGGACGAGGCAGGTGCGCTCACCGTGCTGCGGCAGCTGGGCGAGCTGGCGGTGCAGGCCTTCCCCGGCACGATCCTGCCCAACCCGCTCATCCGCGAGCTCGGCGTGCTCGCCCGCCAGTGCGACCTGGGCGCCCCGTTCGTGGAGGAGCTGGCCGCCGACATCTTCATGGGCACGTTCAGCCCGAAGTTCCTCAAGTCGGCGCGGCTCGCGGGCGAGTTGCTCCGCGGCACGCTGTACGAGCGCTACTACGGCATCGACTACGCCGCGATCCGCAACCTCGCGATCGCCGAGACGGGCGCGGCACTCAGCCGTTCCTACGAGGCCCGTACGTCTCCCGGTTTCGCGCGGTTGTGCACGGAGCGGGCCGGGACGGCGTCCGGGTCCGAGTTCTGGTCCGTGGCGGCGAACGGCAAGGTGACCGAGCAGGCGCAGATCCTCACCACGCACAACCTGGCCACGCTGGTCCACCGGGTGGGCATCGCCCCGCAGCCCGGCTGGTCCGACCTGGCGCGCCGCTGTTTCGACACGGTGTGCCGCCTGACCGCACAGGTACACAACAACAAGCGTCCTCTCCCCACCATCAAGGACGCGGCGTACGCCTGGCGTCAGATGCTGTTCGCCCTGTCCCTGTGCCGGCCCGACGAGCTCCGGCGGTTCCTCGCCGCCCTGGACGAGCAGACGGCCGGCCACCCCGCCCACGTCAGGTCCCGACTGGCACCCGCCCTGGCGGGCCTGGCCCTGGTCGCAGACGGCGGCAGCTTCGACACGGACGGCACGGCGAACGAGGGTCGCGCACGCCGGTTCCTGGGGTGGAGCACGGAACGGCACTGGATGCGGTGAGGGCGGGGCGCGCGAGAGGCGGGGGACTGGGGTCTGCCCTGTGGCTCATGCCGGCGGCGCGGGGCGGCGCAGCGGCCCCACGAGCCCCTCGGCGCGAGCGGCGGCGGGGCCGCATCCCCGGTCGCGTCGCTCGCCCGCCGACGTCGCTTCGGCTGCCGGACACCACCGCGTCATGCCGGACGGGCACGTTTCCCACGTCCCCTCCTGCCTCGCCCTCAAGCCGTCCGCCCGCGTCCGCGCGGGTGGGACGCGGAAGGACGACCGCGCCGTGTCCTCGCTCCCGCTCAGCGATCTCCCCGGACCGCTGCCCGCCCGCCCCGCCCCCGCCGCCACCCCCACGTCCGCCCGTCCCCGCCCCCGCTTCTCCCCCGCACGCCTCGTCCGCCACGTGCTGACGCTGCTCCCGCTCCTGCTGATCGGGGCATGGGCGGTGACCGACTGGCACACCGTCCAGGACGGCGCCCGCCGGCTCGCCTCCGCCGACCCCTGGTGGCTGCTGGCCGGATTCTTCTTCACGTGCATGGGCTGGGTGACCGCCTCGGTCGTCCGCCAGGGGGCCATACCGGAACGCCTGCCGCCGGGCCTGCTGGTCGCGTCGCAGTTCGCCGCCGGCGCCGCGAACCACGTACTGCCGGCCAGCATCGGCGCCCACGCGGTCACCCTGCGCTTCCTGCAGTACTGCGGCATACCCCTGGCCCGGGCCACCGCCTCGCTCGCGCTGTACTCGCTGGTCAAGCCGATCGCGAAGACGGTGGTGCTGCTCGGCTTCCTCGTGGCCTTCCCCGAGCTGCTGCACCTGGGCGAACTCGTCCCGGACGAGCGGACGTTGCTCCTGGTCGCCGGAGGCGTGACGGCCACCCTCGTCACGGCGGGCGTCCTCGTGACGACCGTACGACCGCTGCGCCGGCCCCTCCTCGGCTTCGTCCGCACCGCCCTGACCGACGCGCGGCTCCTGCACACCCGGCCCAGCCGCGTCCTGGCCCTCTGGGGCGGCGCCGCCGCCACCCCGCTGCTCCAGGCGAGCGTGATCGCCTCGGTCGGCTTCGCGCTGGGCCTGCCGCTGTCGTGGACGCAGGTGACCCTCGCACTCCTCCTGGCCAGCACCGCGGTCGGCGCGGTCCCGGCGCCGGGCGGCATCGGCCCCGTGGACGCGGCCCTGGTGTTCACGATGGTCACCTTCGGCGCCCCGATGAGCCTGGCCGCGGCCACCGTCATCGGCTACCGCGTCCTAACTGTCTGGGTGCCCCTGCTGCCCGGCACCCTGGTGCTCTCCGTCATGGTCCAGCGCAAGCTTCTCTGACCCACGCGCCGGGGGCGCCCGCCGCAGCCGCCCGGCATCCTCGGAGCTTTGAATAGACGCGACGACTAGTCTAGTCTCATGAGTAGACGCAACGGTAAGTCTCGTCTCTGACCTGTGTGCGTCTCCTGTTCACAACCGCTCATGAGAGGCCACACCAGTGGGGAATCCGACCGTCCGCGCCATGGACCGGACCAACGCACCAGAGAGGGTGAAGGGCGGCGGGCTCGCCGTGTTCAGCGTGGCCTTCGCCTTATGGATCACCATGGCGGGCACCACGGCGCCGACCCCCCTCTATCCGCTCTACGGCGAGGAGTTCGGCTTCACCCCCTTCACCGTCACCGTGGTCTTCGCCGTCTACGCGCTCGGCGTCGTCCTCGGGCTGCTGGTCCTCGGCCGGCTCTCGGACCAGGTGGGACGCCGCCCCGTGCTGATCGCGGCCACCTTCCTGTCCGTGTGCGCCGCGGCCGTCTTCCTGATCGCCGAGAGCCTCGGGGCCATGCTCGTCGCCCGTGTGATCTCGGGTTTCTCGGCGGCCCTGGTGACCGGCGCAGCCACCGCCTCCCTCGCCGAACGGCTCGGGCCGGACGCCCGCGTGAAGCCCGCCACGGTCGCGCTGTTCGCCAACATGGGCGGCCTGGCCTGCGGCACGCTGCTGGCCGGCATCCTGGCCGACGCCGCCCCCTCCCCACTGCGCACTCCCTGGATCGTCATGCTCGCGCTGGCCGCCATCGGCATGCTCGGGGTCATGGTGAACGGGGAGAGCTCCGCCCACCGGTCCGGCTTCTCGCTCCAGTTCCAGCCGCTGCACGTGCCGAGCGAGATCCGCTCGGACTTCCTGCGCGCCGCGATGGCGGCCGGTTCGGGCTTCGCGGTGCTCGGCGTCCTGACGGCCGTGACCGGTCTCTTCCTCGGCACGGTGCTGCACGAGACCAGCCACGCGCTGACCGGCCTCGTGGTCTTCGTCGCCTTCGCCTGCACCGCCTTCGGACAGCTCCTGGTGCGCACCCTCAAGCCGGCCACCGCCCTGCCCGCGTCCTGCCTGGGCCTGATCGTCGCCGCGGGCCTGATCGCCGCCTCGATGGCCACCGGCACCCTGGCCCCCCTGCTCACCGGCGCCGCCGTCAACGGACTGGCGACCGGCATCGCCGTCGGCCACGGCATCGGCGGCATCACCACGCGCAGCGCTCCTCAGCACCGCGGCGCCTCGGTGTCCACGTTCTTCGCCATCCTGTACGCGATGCTCGCCGTGCCCGCGATCGGCGTGGGCGTCCTGATCCGCGAGACCAGCCTGCGCCCCGCCGGTGAGACGTTCAGCGCGGTGGTCGCCGCGCTCTCCCTCGGCGTACTGCTCAGCCTGGTGCGCACCGGTCGGAAGACCGCCTGAGTCCGGTCTCCCGCACAGCGGTTCAGCCCGGGGCCCTGTGCCAGAATCTCCCCACACGCACGACTCGAAAGGTTGGCGGGACCATCAGCGCCACGCGGAAGCCAAAGCCGGCCTGCGAACAGAACCCGGTCATCAGCCGAACCGGCCCACACCGCAGCGAGAGCGTCCGGCTCGCGGTACTGCGCGCCGCCGACGATCTCCTCGTCGAGCGGGGGTTCACCGGCCTGACCGTCGAGGGCATCGCCCAGCGCGCCGGCGTGGCCAAGCAGACGATCTACCGCTGGTGGAAGTCGAAGGTCGACATCCTTCTGGACACCCTCATCGACGACGCCCGCGAGGCCCTCGAGTGGCGGACGGACGAGTCCGCGGGCACCGAGGAGAATCTCGCGGCCCATCTGCGGCGCGTGGCCGACTTCTTCGAGGAGCCGGCGGGCCAGGTACTCCAGGCCCTGCTCGGCCAGGCCCAACTGGAGAGCGACACGGCCGTGTCGCTGCGGGAAGGCTTCCTGAAGGAGCAACGCGAGCGCGACGTGACCGGCCTGCGCGAGCTTTTCGCCCACGACCACGAACCGGTCGTGGACGAACGGACCCTCGATCACCTGGTGGACCTTCTGCTCGGCCCGCTGTACTACCGCGTGCTCGTGTTCGGCGCAGCCATCGACCAGGAGCTCGTGGACACCACGGCCCGGCTCGTCCTGACCCTCGCCCGCGAGTCGTCGGCCGCGTCTCCCTGACGGACCGTTGCACATGAGTGGCCCCCGGCGCTGCCCGCCGCGGGCCACTCTTACGTCACGCGGCGCGCCGACCTACTCCTCCCCCACCCGCACCACCGCCACCGTGATGTTGTCGGGCCCGCCCGCCTCGATCGCGGCCTTCCACAGCTCGAACGCCGCCCGCCCGTCGTCGTGCTCGCGCAGCACCTCGTCCAGTACATCGGTGGGCACCGGGTCCGTGAGGCCGTCCGAGCAGATGAGGTAGCGCTCGCCGGGGGACAGGGGAAGGGCCGTGACATGGGGATGGACGGCCCGGTAGGCGGGCGAGCCGCCCAGGCACTGGGTGACCAGTGAGGTGCTGCGCCCGGCCGGGTGGGAAGGGCTGTCGTCGACGCTCACCTGGCGCAGTCCGTCGCCGTCGGCCGCGTAGACCTGGCTGTCGCCCACGTTGAACACCAGCAGCGAGTCGGGCTGCACGACGACGCCGGCGATCGTCGTCCCCATGGCCTCCAGATCGCCGCCCTCGTCCCCGCCGGCCGCCTGGTACACGGCGCGGTTGCAGGCGTTCAGGGCGTCCCGGACGGCGACCTCGCTGGTCAGGGCGGGGCCGAGTTCGGCCATCCGGCGGGCGACCAGCGCACTGGCCACATCACCGCCCGGATGCCCGCCGAGCCCGTCGGCGACGGCCACGACAAGGGGTGTGCCGAGCGGGAAGACCAGGGTCTGCGGACTCTCGGTCACGGTGGCGCACAGCGTCCACGGCCCGACGACGAGGCTGTCCTCGTTGCGCTCGCGCAGCAGTCCGGGATGGCTGATCGCACTCACAGCGACGTACGGCATGCAGCGCCACCGCCTTCCGTACCGGACTCACCGAACTGACCGCCGGGGCCGGACGTCCCCTTCGAGTCTAGGAACACCGGCATCCGGCGTGCCAGCGCAGCGGGGCGCCGCCCGGGCGGCGCCCCTCCCGCGTCAGTCCTCCTCCGCGTCAGTCCTCGTCCGCCGTCAGCCGCAGCGAGATGCTGTTGATGCAATACCGCTGATCGGTCGGGGTGGCGTAACCCTCGCCCTCGAAGACGTGCCCGAGATGCGACCCGCACCGGGCGCACCGCACCTCGGTCCGCACCATCCCGTGCGAGCGGTCCTCGATCAGCTCGACCGCGTCGGTGTCCTTCGGGTCGTAGAAGGACGGCCAGCCGCAGTGCGACTCGAACTTCGTGGTGGAGGTGAAGAGTTCGGCGCCGCAGGCCCGGCAGGAGTAGACGCCCGTCTTCTTGGTGTCGGTGTACTCACCGGTGAAGGCGGGCTCGGTGCCGGCCTCGCGCAGGACGGCGTACTCGGCCGGGGTCAGCTCCGCGCGCCACTGCTCGTCCGGCTTTTCGATGTCGTACGACATGAGTCCTTGCCCCTCACTTCGACAGGCGGTCCAGAATGACCGGGCCCAGGTCCGTGACATCGCCCGCGCCCATGGTGAGAACGAGATCACCGGGCTTCGACATTCCCGCGATCAGCGAGGACACCGCGCTCTTGTCGTGCACCGGCGTCACCTCGGCGCCCGCCGCTCGGGCCGCCTCGATGATCAGCTCGCTGGTGACACCGGGGATCGGGTCCTCGCGGGCCGGGTAGATGTCCAGGACCAGCGAGGAGTCCGCGAGGGCGAGGGCCTCGCCCATCTCCTTGCCGAGCTCCTGGGTGCGGGAGAACAGGTGGGGCTGGTAGACGACCAGGATCCGGGCGTCCCCGGCGGCCGCGCGCATCGCCTCCAGGTCGGCCGTCATCTCGGTCGGGTGGTGGGCGTAGGAGTCGATGACCTGGACACCCGCGGCCTCGCCCTTCAGCTGCAGCCGCCGCTTGACGCCCGTGTAGGCCGCCAGCGCCGGGGCCAGCTCGGCGGCCGGGATGCCGAGCGCCGCGCCGGCGGTCAGCGCGGCCACCGCGTTGAGCGCGTAGTGGCGGCCCGGGACCGAGACCGTGAAGGTGAGCTCCTGGCCGTCCAGAACGACGGTGACCTGGCTCTTCAGCCCCTGCGCCAGCACGGACAGCACCCGTACGTCGGCGTCCTCCGCCTCGCCGTACGTCACCACCCGCACATCCCGCGCCGAGACCCGCCGGGTCAGCTCCCGCGCCCCGTCCTGGTCGGACGAGATCACCAGCGTGCCGCCCTCGGTGATGCGGTCCGCGAACGTCTCGAAGGACTCGTAGATCTCGTCCATCGACGCGTAGTTCGCGTGGTGGTCGAGCTCGACGTTCAGGACGATCGCGACGTCGGGCGCGTACTTGTGGAAGCTGCGGTCCGATTCGTCCGCCTCGGCGACGAAGATGTCGCCGTCGCCGTGCAGGGCGTTCGAACCGGGGACGTCGAGGTCACCCCCGATGGCGTACGACGGCCGCAGCCCGAGCTCGCTCAGGGAGACCGCCAGCATCGACGTCGTGGTCGTCTTGCCGTGCGTACCGGCGACGGCGATCGGACGCAGCCCGTCCATCAGCGAGGCGAGCGCGTCGGCCCGGTGCACCACCGGAACGCCCAGCTCGGCGGCGCGGGCCAGCTCGGGGTTGTCCTGCCGGATCGCCGACGACACGACGACACAGGTGGCGTCGTCGGCGAGGTGCTCGGCCGCGTGCCCGATGTGCACGGTCACGCCGAGGGCCCGCAGCGCCTCGGCGGTCCCGGACTCCTTGGCGTCACTGCCGGCCACCTTGGCCCCACGCTGCGCGAGAATCTTCGCGATCCCCGACATCCCGGCCCCGCCGATGCCGATGAAGTGCGGTCGGTCCATGGCGTGGGGAATGCCGGGTGCCATGCGTGTTCTCCCAGGAGTGCGATACGACGGTGAGGCCCCAGCCTATGGGGTGGGGCCGCGGACCTCGCGCACCGGACGCCGCGAACCGTGCCCGTCTACGCCTTGCTGTGCGAGAACAGCTTCAGCACCGGCACCCCCACCTTGTGCCGAGCCCTGGACGCCCAGTCCCGATGGAAGAACTCCTCCACGTAGTGCGGGTCGGTCAACACGATCACCTCGTCCGCGCCGACCTCGTCCACCACCGCTCTGAGCGCGTCCAGCGGATGGTCCTCCAGAAGCCGCCCCTCGGCCTCGGCCCCGGCCGTGCGCAGAGCCGTGAGCGACACCTCCAGCGCCCGCTCCCCCGTGCTCAGCGCCTCCTGCCCCTCCGGCGTGTTCCCTTCCCGGACCGCCTCGTCCAGTTCGCCGAGCGCGATGTCGTCGATGGCGCGCAACAACCTGTCGGCCTGCTCACCCCGCGGCTGGAGCAGCACATGGAACGAGACCTGCTCGTCCCCGTGCAAGGTGGTGACGAACTCCACGTCGGCGGACGTCAGGGCCTTCTCGATCATCAAAACGCTTGTGAACACCGGGCGCCCCTTCTGCGGAAACCATCCTGCCCCGTGCTCGCACGGGGACTGCGAGTTTTAGTGTGCCCGTCGGACGTTAAACGGAACGGTGGATTCCGCCGTTTTCAGGAGCACGGCAGTCATAGAACCCATTTCCGAGCCGAACTAACCTCACGTCCGCCGGTAGCGGCTGAACAGGAAGCCGTTCTCCTCGAGCAACGACACCAGCTCGAACCGTTTCGGAACCGGCACCGACGGCCCGCCGGCGATCCGCTGGGCGTCTCCCGCGGTGAGCATCGGGGAGATCGTCAGACAGAGCTCGTCGAGCACTCCGGCGGCCACCAGCTGCCCGAGCAACCGCGGCCCGCCCTCGGTCAGCAGGCGGGTGTGGCCGAGCTCGGCGAGGGCCTGGACGGCACGTACGGGGTCCACACCGACGCCGTCACCGGCGATCACCACCTGCGCGCCCGCCTTCTCCGCGGCCGCGACCCGGTCCGGGGCAGCTGCGGCCCCCGTGAGGATGAGGGTCGGCACCAAGGGCGAGGTGAAGAGCGGAAGGCTGTAGTCGAGGTCGAGGCCGGCACTCACCACCGCGACGGCCGGCGCGGGCCCCTGCCCGGCCGCCTCGCGCGCCTGAGCGAACTCTTCACGCGCGCGTGCCGGACGGTACCCCTCGAGGCGTACCGTTTCAGCGCCGACGATCACCACGTCCGCCAGCGCCCGCAGCGTGCCGAAGATCCGCATGTCGGTCGCGGTGGAGATCGGCTGCGAACGCCCGTCGTGCTGGGCCGCCCCGTCCAGCGTGGACACCATGTTGGCCCGCAACCAGGGCAGCCGCCCGTCGGCCCCCGGCTCGGGATAGGCATACGCGGCGGCGAGCTCGGCGAGGCTCCACTCACGATCGACGAGATCACCACCCTGGAACCCGTCGCCGCGGCGAGCCCCACGCTCCGGAGCGGCCGGCTCCGCAGCGCCGATGCCCGCCGGACCGTCCCCGGCCGCACCGGAAGCCGCGCCACCCCCCTCGCGGTCTCCCGCGCCACCTTCATCAGGCACCCCGCCAGGAGCACCGTTCCCCGAGCCCCCGCCCGACGCCCCACTCCCGGTCACCCGCACGGACACCCCGGCCGTCGGCCCACCGGCCCCTCGGCCAGGACCCCCCGCCACCGGCCCAGCGGCTCCGGCCGGCCCGCCCTCGGACGCACCGGCCACAGGCCCCCCTCCGGCGGCCCCAGCCCCGTCGTCCCCGGCGGAAACGCCGGAGGCCCTCGCTGCTGTCTCATCGGTCACAGGGAACAGGCGTCGCATGTCATGGAGTGTGGCACGGCGCTTAGCATGGTGACCCGTGTCGTCCTCCACCGCCGCCTCAGGGCAAAGCCCGATAGCCGAAGCGAGCCCGCTGTCCCTGTGCGCCCGTGAGCCGCACGTGCCCGCGGACCGGCTGGTCGCCGAGATGGTGCCGCCGCCCCGCTTCGACTCGGTCCGCTTCAGCACGTACATCCCGGACCCGAACCAGCCCAGCCAGACCGAGGCGGTCGGCGTCCTGGAGACCTTCGCGACCGGGCTCGGCGGTGCACACGCGAGCGGCGCGGGCAAGGCCAGGCGCGGTTTCCTCGGGTTCGGCAGGCCCAAGGCGCCCAAGACCCCGGCGGGCCCCCGCGGCGTCTACCTCGACGGCGGCTACGGCGTCGGCAAGACCCACCTGCTCGCCTCCCTCTGGCACGCCACCCCGGCCGAGCCGTCCCTCAAGGCCTTCGGCACCTTCGTGGAGCTGACGAACCTCGTCGGCGCCCTCGGCTTCCAGCAGACGGTGCAGACCCTGTCCGGCCACCGCCTGCTGTGCATCGACGAGTTCGAGCTCGACGACCCGGGCGACACCGTCCTCGTGTCCACACTGCTCGGCAAGCTGGTCGACGCGGGCGTCGCGCTCGCCGCCACCTCCAACACCCTGCCCGGCAAGCTCGGCGAGGGCCGCTTCGCGGCGGCCGACTTCCTGCGCGAGATCCAGGGCCTGTCGGCCCACTTCCGCGCCCTGCGCATCGACGGCGAGGACTACCGCCACCGCGGCCTGCCCGAGGCGCCCGCGCCGTACTCCGACGAGCAGGTGACAAAGGCGGCCTACGCCACCGAGGGCGCCTCGCTCGACGACTTCCCGCATCTGCTGGAGCACCTCGCCCGCGTCCACCCCAGCCGCTACGGCGCACTGGCGGACGGCCTGAAGGCGGTGTGTCTCACCGACGTCCAGCCGATTCCCGACCAGTCGACGGCCCTGCGGCTCGTCGTGCTCGCGGACCGGCTCTACGACCGTGAAGTCCCGGTGCTCGCCTCCGGACTGCCGTTCGACCAGCTGTTCAGCGAGGACATGCTCAAGGGCGGTTACCGCAAGAAGTACTTCCGGGCGATCTCGCGACTCACCGCGCTGGCCCGCGACGCCAAGGGCCTGGTAACCCAGTAACTCCCCCTGGTCAAGGGGGAGTTCAAGCCAAGCCACCCTCGGATTTCAGGCTCTCTTCAGCTCGAAACGTTAAGTTAACCCTGCAAACAACGTTGCCGGGTTAACGTGTTTCTTGACCAACGGTTGACCAAGTGTTGGCACGTGCATGAGGTGTGGACTGACTGGAGGGGGGCGCATGTTCCGAGGTACGACGGCCCGGACCCCGATTTCGATCCTCGCCGCCGTCCTGCTCGCCCTCCAGTTCTTCGCACCCGGCGCGACCTTCGCACACGCATACACAGCGAGTCAGGCAGAGGCCAAGGCCCAACCCGGAATCAAGCTCTCCGGGAAGGCGTTGCGCGACGAAACCCTCACGTCACGCCACTGCGTCCCGTCGGGTGACGGGGACCCGACCGGTCCACCGCGCACCCGTGACCAACTGCGCTTCGCCGACTCCGGGCCACAGGCGCCCGACCGACCGTTGCTCACCCGGGACTCCGCGTCCGCGCACCAGCCGGCCGAAGCCGGCACCGCGCACCAGCGCACGTCGAGATCCTCGACGTCCCACACTCCGGCGGGGCTTCAGATCTTCCGCTGCTGAGCAGCAGAGCAGTCCCCCCACCCCTGTCATGCAAACCCCGACGCGCCACTGAGGCGCGCCAGGAGGAGTCACCACACATGCAGCCCCTCATCGACAACGCCCGTGCCTTCGGACAGCGCCCTGAGGAGTTCGCCAGGCTGGCCGAAGGGCAGTCCCCGCAGGTCCTGTTCATCACCTGCTCCGACTCCCGGGTCGTTCCGGCCCTGATCACGGGGGCCCGCCCCGGCGAGCTCTTCGAGCTGCGCACCGCGGGCAACATCGTCCCGCCGTACGCCTCCGAGCACCCCACCAGCGAGGCGGCCACCATCGAGTACGCCGTGGAGGTCCTCGGCGTCAGCGACATCGTGGTCTGCGGCCACTCCCACTGCGGTGCCGTCGGCGCACTCGTGCGCGGCGACGACCTGGATGCCGTACCGGCCGTACGCGACTGGCTCTCGCACGCCACCCCGCGCCCGACCGGTGCCGCCGCGGACCCGGAGGTCGCCGAAGGCGTCCAGGCCCATGTGCTGACGCAGCAGCTGCGGCTGCGTTCGTACCCGTTCATCGAGAAGAAGCTGAAGGAGCGTCAACTCACCTTGCACGCCTGGTACTACGAGGTGCACAAGGGCGCCGTGCGCGCCCACAGCGCCGAGACCGACGCGTTCGAGGCTCTGTGATCGGCATGATGACCAAATTCCCTCACCTGCGGCAGGACTTCGCCGCCTCGTTGGTCGTCTTCCTGGTCGCGCTCCCGCTGTGCGTCGGCGTGGCCGTCGCCTCCGGAGTACCGGCCGAGCTCGGGCTCGTCACCGGCATAGTCGGCGGCATCGTCACCGGCCTGATGCGCGGCAGCAGCCTGCAGGTCTCCGGACCCGCCGCCGGCCTGACGGTGCTCGTCTTCGAGGCGGTCCAGGAGTTCGGGCTGCCGGTCCTCGGTGTGCTCGTGCTCGCCACCGGGGCGCTCCAGCTCCTCATGGGCGCCCTGCGGCTGGGGCGCTGGTTCCGGGCCATCTCGGTCTCCGTCGTCGAGGGCATGCTGGCCGGTATCGGCCTTGTGCTCATCGCCGGACAGCTCTACTCGGTCGCGGACGCCAAGGCGCCCGCCTCCGGCGTGGAGAAAATAGCCGGACTGCCCGGGGCGCTCACCGAGGCCCTCGGTGACACCGGGGCACTGGCCTCGATCGGTCTGGGCGCCGGCACGATCGCCGTCCTGGTGCTGTGGAAGCGGCTGCCGGGCAAGGTGCGCACGATTCCCGGTCCGCTCGCCGCGGTCGGGCTGGCGACGCTGGTCGCCGCCGTGTTCTCGCTGCCCGTGGCCACCGTCGAGGTCAAGGGCCTGCTGGGCTCCATCCAGCCGCCGTCCCTGACCGCCTTCGGCGAACTCGCGACCGTCGGCGTGCTGGCCACGATCGTCGCCTTCACGCTCATCGCGTCGGCCGAGTCGCTGTTCAGCGCCGCGGCCGTGGACCGGCTGCACGACGGGCCGCGCACCCAGTACGACAAGGAGCTGATGGCGCAGGGCGCGGGCAACGCGGTCTGCGGAGCCCTCGGCGCGCTGCCGATGACCGCGGTCATCGTGCGCAGCTCCGCCAACGTCCAGGCGGGCGCGAAGACGAAGGCGTCCCGAGTCATGCACGGCGTATGGCTGCTGCTGTTCGCGGCGCTGCTGCCCGCCACGCTGGCACTGATCCCGATCCCCGCGCTGGCGGGCATCCTGGTCCACGCGGGCTTCAAGCTGATCCCGTTCCGCGGGATCGTCTCCCTGTGGCGGGGTCACCGGGGCGAGGCGCTGATCCTCGTCGTCACCGCCCTGTCGATCGTCACGGTGAACATGTTCGAGGGCGTCCTGATCGGTCTGGCCCTGTCGATCGCCAAGACCGCCTGGGAGGCCTCGCACGTGAAGCTGGAGGTCATCGACAAGGGCGCCGGACCGATCCAGGCGTACCTGTCGGGCAACGCGACCTTCCTCAGGCTGCCGAAGATCCTCGACAGCCTGGAGGCCCTGCCGCAGGACCGCCCGGTCGAGCTGGACCTGTCCGGACTGCACCACCTCGACCACGCCTGCCGTACGGCCCTGGAGAGCTGGGCCGAGCGCCTTCCCCACGTCTCGACCTCGCTCGAAGCGGGAGGTACCCCCACCACGGCCGGTACCGACCCGGTACGGGTCACCGCGCCCTGACCGGCGTACGACTCCAGGTGGCGGACGCCCCCTGGTGAGGTGTGATCCATCGCCCGGTGTCCGGTCCGGGGCCGTCCATGGCCCCGGACCGGACACCGGGCATATCGTTGCAGAACATACCGTTACAGGAGCGTACGGATCGGACCTCTCGGCGAGGAGGTCGCCATGGTCGAGGAACTGCTGGGTGCGGCCGCGGGTGTCGCAGCGGTGGGGCTGGTGTACGTCGCGGCCGCCGCGCGGGTCGTCAAGCAGTACGAGCGCGGGGTGATCCTGCGGCTCGGCCGGCTGCGGGGCGCCGTACGCGAGCCGGGGTTCACGATGATCCTCCCGGCCGTGGACCGGCTCCACAAGGTCAACATGCAGATCGTGACGATGCCCGTGCCCGCCCAGGAGGGCATCACCCGCGACAACGTGACCGTGCGGGTCGACGCGGTCGTGTACTTCCAGGTCGTGGACGCGGCGGCCGCGATCATCAACGTCGAGGACTACCGCTTCGCCGTCTCCCAGATGGCGCAGACCTCGCTGCGCTCGATCATCGGCAAGAGCGATCTGGACGACCTGCTGTCCAACCGCGAGAAGCTCAACCAAGGCCTGGAGCTGATGCTCGACAGCCCGGCGATCGGCTGGGGCGTGCAGATCGACCGCGTCGAGATCAAGGACGTGTCCCTGCCGGAGTCCATGAAGCGGTCCATGGCCCGCCAGGCGGAGGCCGATCGGGAGCGGCGGGCCCGGGTCATCAACGCCGACGCCGAACTCCAGGCCTCCAAGAAGCTGGCCGAGGCCGCGCACCAGATGGCCGACGCACCCTCCGCCCTCCAACTGCGGCTGCTGCAGACGGTGATGGCGGTGGCGGCGGAGAAGAACTCCACACTGGTGCTGCCGATCCCGGTGGAGTTGCTGCGGTTCCTGGAGCGGGGCGCACAGCCACCGCAGGACCGCACGGGCCAAGCGGCCACCGAGCAGGCGTCCGTTGCCGAGTCGGCCGCCGTCCCTGACCCTGACGCCCTCACCGAGCCGATCACCATCGAGGACTCCCCGGAACCCCCGGCCGAGCTGTTCGCCGAACCCCCCGCGGAACCCCCTGGCCAACCGCCTCTGAAGTGACACACGCTACGCGCGTGGTTCACGCGACTCGCGCCAGGTGATAGACACGGCGGGATCAAGTTCCTGTCCGCCAGCAGGAAGGTTTCCCCACCATGTCCGCAACACGACGTCAGGTGCTCGCCCGCTCCGGCGCCCTGGGTATCGGCATCACCTTCGCCGGGTCCCTGTCGGAGCTCTTCACAGGTACCGCCGCCGCGCAGACCCTCGGCCACACCGGATACGGCCCCCTGGTCCCCGACCCCAAGGGCCTGCTCGACCTGCCGGAAGGATTCCGCTACCGGGTCCTGTCCCGCGAGGGCGACCAACTCCGCTCCGGCGAGGGCCCGGTCCCCTCCAACCACGACGGCATGACAGCCCTGCCCGGCGCCCGCGGCCGCGTCCATCTGGTCCGCAACCACGAGAACCGCAACACGGCGGCCGTGCCCGTCCCGACGGTCCCCGGCCTCACCTACGACCCGCAGGGCAAGGGCGGCTGTACGGCCCTGACCCTGGACTCCCGCAACCGCGTCCTGTCCGAGCGCGTCGCCATCGCCGGTACGGCCGTCAACTGCGCGGGCGGGCCCACCCCTTGGGGCACCTGGCTGACCTGCGAGGAGACCGAGGACAAGGCCGGCACCAACGGCTACACCAAGGACCACGGCTTCATCTTCGAGGTCGACCCGGCGAACCCGCACCGCTCCGGCGCCGTCCCGCTGACCGCGATGGGCCGCTTCCAGCACGAGGCGATCGCGGTGGACCCACGGCGCGGCGTCGTCTACGAGACCGAGGACGCCTTCGAGCGCCCCTTCGGTCTCTTCTACCGCTTCCTGCCGCACGCCCCGCACGGCGGCCTCGGCTCCCTGCGCGCCGGCGGCCGGCTCCAGGCGATGCGTGTCCCGGGCGTACCCGACCTCTCCTCGATCCAGGAGACGGGGGCGACCTTCGAGAACATCGAGTGGGTCGACGTACCGGACCCGCTCGCCGCCGAAACCCCCATCCGCCACCAGGACTTCGGCCCGAAGGGCATCACCCACGCGCAGAAGCTGGAGGGCTGCTACTGGGGCGGGCGCTGCGTCTACTTCGTCTCCTCCTTCGCCCGCAGCGCGGAGGGCTCGGCGGCGGACCACTACGGCCAGATCTGGCGCTACGACCCCACCGAGCGCCGCCTCACCCTCGTGATCGTCTTCGGTCCGGACAGCGACCTCCAGCTCCCCGGCGAGTCCCCGGACAACATCTGCCTCGCCCCCAGCGGCGGCCTGATGGTGAGCGAGGACGGCAACGGCGCCCAGCACGTGTTCGGCGTGACACGGCGCGGGGAGGTGTACGCGATGGCGCGCAACGCGCAGAACCTGGGCACGCCGCAGGAGCCCGAGTGGGGCGAGTTCGCCGGCGTCACCTTCGCGCCGGACGGCGAGACGATGTACGTCAACTGCTACACGCCGGGGACGACGTTCGCGGTGACGGGCCGCTGGCGCAGGTAGCGCCCCGTCCCTCGAACGAGCGGAGGTCTCCTCTCCGGAACGTCCTCTAACCTGTGCGGCATGAACGCACCGGGGGATGTCGTCGACGGCCGTTTCGAGCTGGTGGAGCGGCTGGGCAGCGGAGGAATGGGCACCGTGTGGCGGGCTCGCGACACGGTGCTGCACCGCGAGGTCGCGCTCAAGGCGGTCCGGTCGGACGCGGACACGGTCGGTGTGATGCGCGAGCGGGTGCTGCGGGAGGCGCGGGCGCTGGCCCGGCTCAGTCATCCCCATGTGGTCACGGTCCACCAGATCGTGGCCGCCGACCCGCATCCCTGGATCGTGATGGAGCTGGTGCCGGGCGTCTCACTCCAGCGGCGCCTGGACGACGGCCCGTTGACCCCGGCGGAGGCGGCCCGCGTCGGCCGCCAGGTGCTCGCCGCGCTGCGGGCCGCGCACGCGGCGGGCATCCAGCACCGGGACGTCAAGCCCGCCAACATCCTCCTGCGCCCCGACGGCGACGCCGTCCTCACCGACTTCGGCATCGCCGCCCTGCAGGGCACGACGGCCCTCACGATGACCGGCGAGCTCGTCGGTTCGCCCGAGTACATGGCCCCCGAGCGGATCCGGGGCCGCGACGACGACCCCGCCGCCGACCTCTGGTCGCTGGGCGTGGTGCTGTACGTGTGCGTGGAGGGCGTCAGCCCCCTGCGCCGCCCCACCACGCTGGCCACCCTGGCCGCCGTACTCGACGAGCCTCTCCCGCCGCCGACCCGCTCGGGCTCGCTGACTCCGGTGCTCGACGCCCTGCTGGTCCGGGACCCGGCGGCACGTCCGGACGCCGCCCGGCTGGACGCGATGCTGGCGCAGGTGGAGGCCGGTACGACTCCGTACTGGGCACAGCCGACGCTGACCGCCGCCGCGCCGCCCGCGCCTGCGCCCCCGACGCAGCTCGACACTCCCCGGCCCACGGTTCCGCAGCGGATGCCCGAGCCCCGGCGCCGGGGGCCCCTAGTGGTGGCCGCCACCGCAGGGCTCGCGGTCGCCACCGCGGCGGCTCTCGTCCTGCTCGCCCTGCGCCCCGGCGACACCGGCGGCGACGACAGGACCCGCGCCACCACGAACCCTCCGGTCGCGGCGTCCAGCCCCACCCCGGCGAAGCAAGAGCCGACGCCCTCGCCCAGCCCCACCACGAAGACGCCCACTTCCACGCCTCCGACCACGGCCGCCACGACCGACGGCCGCTGGATCGCCCAGCTCCACTCCGAACCCGTCAGCGCGGGCACCGCGGCCCGGGACAAGCGGCTCGCCACCGTCCGCCAGTCGGTGCCGGAGGCGGCGGTCCTGCGCAGCGACGAGTACGCCTCCCTGCGCCCCGGTTACTGGGTGATCTACGCCCCCGGCCCCTTCACCGACGGCCGCGCCGCCCTGGCCTTCTGCGCCGAGCGCGGCCGAACCTCGGTGAGCGCCTGCATGGGCCGCTACCTGAGCACCGACGCGGCCGATTACGGCCTCCAGTGCCGCCCTCCGGCCGCCGCGCCGACGGGCACCTGCACACGCGCCGACTGAGACGGCCGGGCCCGCCGGGCGGGTGATACGGGCTCGGCGCACCCATCGACGTACCGAACGAGTCGTTTAATCCTCATATCTTCATGCGGTGATCAGATCCGCACGCCGCGTCACCACCGTCTGCGCCCTGGGCGCGGCGCTCAGCGCGCTCGCCGCGTGTGCGCCGCACGAGGCGACCCGGGCTCCCCGGCCGGCGCCCAGCGCCACCGCCCGCGTCTCCCCCATGGCCGGGCCGCCGACCCTCGCCCCCGGCCCCGCCGGTCTGACGCCCGTCTTCGAGCACGGTCCACGTGGCCGGGACAAGGCCGTCGCGCTCACCTTCGACGCCGACATGACCGCGGACCAGGGGCCCCGGGCAGCGCGGGGGGAACGGTTCGACAATCCGGGACTGGTCGCTGCGCTGCGGGAGCTGAAGGTGCCCTCGACCGTGTTCATGACGGGGCGATGGGCCGAGGAGTACCCGAGCCAGGCGCGGGCCATCGGGCGGAACCCGCTGTTCGAGGTCGCCAACCACTCCTACAGCCACTACGCGTTCACCGAGGACTGCTACGGACTGCCGACGGTCGGCGAGGAGCGGATGCGGGTGGATGTGGAGCGGGCGTACGCGGCGTTGCGGAAGGTGGGAATCCGTGACGCGATGCCGTACTTCCGGTTTCCCGGCGGCTGTTACGACCGGCGCGCTCTGAAGGCGCTCAGCCCGGTCGGGGTCACCGCCGTGCAGTGGGACGTGGTGAGCGGGGACGCGTTCGCGACGGACGCCCGGGCCGTCGCCCAGGAGGTGCTGGACGGGGTGCGGGCGGGGTCCGTGGTCGTCCTGCACTGCACGCTCAGTGCCGCTCCGACGACCGAGCGGGTGGTCCGCAGCGTCGTACCCGAGCTGCGCGACAGGGGCTTTCGGTTCGTGAAGGTGTCCGAGCTGATCGGGGCGGCCGGCGGCCGGGCCTGATGCTCGTACGCTGGACGTATGAGCGAGGAACAGGCCACGACCGACTACTGCCTGATCGACGCGACCAGGCCGCCCAAGGCCGACGGGCCGCCGTACGCCGAGTGCGTGCTGTGCCGGGAGCCGACGGAGTACCCGGAGTCGTACAAGGGGATCACGCTCTGCCCGGTCTGTGAGTGGCAGGAAGCGCAGCGCACCGCCTGTTCAGGCTGACCCGGCTGTTCAGGGTGATCTGCGGGACGTGAGCGCGCAGGCCACGGCGATCGCCGCCGCCGTGAGCAGGGCCGCCGCGGCCAACGGCAGCAGGGGCATGGGGACCGTGCCCGAGCGGGAGCCGGTGACCAGGCCGCTGACCGCCGCCTGCGCCGGGGAGCCGGTCACGACCACCGACAGCAGCGCCGCGAGCAGCATCGTGGGGACCGCACGTCCGGTGGAGCGCAGCAACGGCCAGGTGGTGAGGGCGCCGACGGCCGTGCCGAGCAGGGCGCAGGCCAGCGTGGCGAGCAGCCCGGCCGCGCCCGCCGGGAGCCGGGGCACACGCGTCTGGTGATCCGCGCTCACCGGGTCGCTGATCAGCGTCACGACGACGGTCGCGACCGTACCCACGACCGCCGCCGCGGTCAGCGCGAGCAGCAGCGCGGCGAGGTGCGCCCGCCCCGGCCCTACCGCCGCGGACACACAACTGCGGGCGGCGGACGGCTCGTTGGTGACGCAGATCCGCACCAGCCAGGCGGCGACGGGCAGCAGGGCCGCGGCCGTGTAGCCGAGCGAGTCGAGCACCGGCTGACCGCCCGACACACCGACCCCGAGGAACACGGCGTACAGGATGAACGGCGGCAGCCAGCGCTGTGACCGGGCCAGCAGGGCGGTCTGGTAGCTGAGAAGGGCGGTCATCGGCGGCTCTCGGTCTCGGGGGTCGTCTCCGGTCTCACGCTCACCACGTGCCAGGGCGGGCGGGCCGTCAGCAGGGCACGCAGGAGGACGTCCGAATGGGACGCGGGGACGGTCAGGCGGTGGGTGCCGGGCGTGGGTTCCTCGGCGGATATGACCGTGCGGGGCGCGTCGGCGGGGAGCTGTCCGCCCCGCGGCCCCTGCGCGACGACGGTCACGTGCGGGCCGGCGGTTTCCGAGGGCGGCTCTTCCGTACGCAGGTCGAGGCCCGTGTCCCGCACGGTGTACGTCGCGTCGGGCGCCCCCGCCAGGCGGCTCGGGTCGTGGTCCACGAAGACCACGGCGGTGCCGCCTGCGGTGCGCTCGGCGACGGCCCGCTCCAGTTCCGCGCGGGCGTCGGCGTCGAGGCCGGTCCACGCCTCGTCCAGGACGAGCAGCTCCGGTTCTGCGAGGAGGGCCTGTACGACGGCGACCTTCTGGCTGCTGCCCTTCGACAGCTGCGCCATCGGCATCCGCGCGTACGAGGCGGCACCGAAGCGGTCGAGCCACTCGAGGGCGGCCCGGGTGGCCGCGCCACGGGAGAGGCCGTGCACCCTGCCGAGATGGGTGAGGTAGCCGACGGCGGTGAAGGGGAGGGCCGTGGGGAAGCGTTCGGGGACGTAGGCGGTGCGGGGGCGGCCGGTGATACGGCCCTCGGTCGGGGCGTCGATGCCGGCCAGGAGGCGCAGGAGGGTGGACTTGCCGGTGCCGTTGGGTCCTTCGACGCGGATGAGGTTGCCGGGCGGCACGGTGAGATGGACGCCGCGTAAGACCCATGGGCCGCGCAGGCCGTAGCGGCGGCCCACGTTGTCCAGACGAAGATCACGTTGCATGGAGGACATCCTGTCCCATGGCCCGTGCGGCCGAGTCGGCGCTGATCGCGCCCACCCTGGCGGACCGGCAGAATCGACACGGCCCCGGGCCCTTTAGGGTGTTGTCGTGAGCCAAGATCCGACGTCGACCGGCGACAGCCCCTTCCGGTCAGAGCCCAGTGCTCGCGATGACGCCCCGCAGTTCGTCCTGCCTCTCGTCGTGCGGATCGAGCGGGACGCTCCACCCGCTCGCACCGACGCCCTCGAAACCTCCGCCCGCGCCGTCCTGGTGATCCTCGGCGACGAGCGCTCCGTCGGGGACGGCGAGTGGGCCGAGGCCATGCGGGACTGGCAGGACGCCCGGATCCGGAAGGTCGTGCGGCGGGCCCGCGGCGCCGAGTGGCGGCGGGCGGAAGGGCTGCCGGGCATCACCGTCACCGGCAAGTCGGCCGAGGTGCGGGTCTTCCCGCCCGTGCCCTTGGACGGGTGGCCCAAGGAGCTGGCGAAGCTCCAGGTCTCCGGCACCGACCTCGACGATCCGGAGCCGCCCGCGGACGCCGACCCGTCGGCGCCCGTGCTCTGGCTGAACCCCGACCTCGGCATGTCGGCCGGCAAGGCGATGGCGCAGACCGGGCACGCGGCACAACTCGCCTGGTGGGAGCTGTCGGACGAGGAGCGGGCCGCCTGGCGCGACGCGGGGTTCCCGCTCGCCGTACGGACCGCGGATCCGGGACGCTGGCCCGAGCTGACGACCAGGGGGCTGCCGTTGGTGCGCGACGCGGGGTTCACGGAGATCGCGCCCGGGTCGTGCACGGTGGTCGCCGACCATCCGGCGTTGCGGTAGGACGCGGGCGTTCCTGGGAGCGACTGCCGGATGCGCGTCAGGGCTTGCCTGATCGGCGTGAGGGCAAAGGGGGGAAGCCATGGGGCAGTACTTGGGACCGCTGGAGCCGATCGGGGACCGGTGGGTGATCGGGGACCCGACGCGCAAGGAGGGCCTGAGTGTCGTGCTGACGCCCGAGGGCCTGGAACACTGCCGGCGCGGCGAGCCGGCGCCGCTGCTCGTGATCCCGTGGTCGCAGTTCCTGGAACTGCGGGTGCGAGTGGCCTTCCGCAGGTGGCAGACCACGGCCTTCGCAGGCTTCGCCGGAGGGTTCGCACCCGCCGCCGACCTGGGCCGCTACGGCTGCTCCCTGTACGGCATCGTGCGCCATCCCTACGACCTGTGGAGGGTGCGGTACACCCATCACGAACGCCGCTACACGGGCGGCCACGTCGTCGTGCTGAAGGCCCTGTTCGACCAGCTCACCGAGGCGAAGGCGCTGCACCGGCTCGGTGATCCCGAGTGGCTGGGCACGGCGGTCGCCAAGCTGTCGTCGCACACGTCGTGGTACGCCCCCGGGGGCGAGCGTCTGGTGGCGGAGACCGTCCGGAGTCTCGGTACCTGAGCGACCACCCGAGGGGCGGGCGTGCCGCGTTCAGGCGCGCTTGCGCTCCTCGCGCCGCCGTACCAGTTCCTCGACGGCGCTCGGGAGCGTCGTCTCGAAGTCGATCAGCTTCGCCCACGTGGGGGTCACGACGATCCGCACCATGCCGTCGTAGAGCGAGCGGACTCCGGCCTCCCACTCGGCCCGTTGCTCTTGCGTCATCTCGTAGGTGCCGTTCGCCCGGAGGTACTCGTCCGGGATGCCCTCGACGACGTCCGGCTCGGCCCGGCCGCGGATGAGCAGGATCTTGGGCGGGTGCACCTCGGCTTCGATCGTCAGGGCGACCGCAGGGTTGTCGCGCAGGGCCGGGAGCTTCGGGGCGTTCGTCGTGGTGCACATGACGATCTCCGAGCCGTTCCACACGAAGCCGATCGGAACGACCCGGGGTGTGGCGTCCTTGGCGACGTAGGCCAGGCGGATCAGGTCGCGGGCCAGGAGCTCCTGGCTGAGCGGACGGTTCAGAACCTCGGAGATCTCACTCGGCTGCACGGTCAGGCTCACCTTCCGACGGTCGTTCACCCGCTTCCCGGATTAGGTCGCCGGGCATTTGAACGTCGTCGGCGTGCGGCGCGTACGACCTTGCAGAGGCACGCCTGCCCGGTGCGGGGAGCGGGACGCGGGTCCCGGCCGCACAACCTCAAATGTTGCTCTGAAGGTGTCGGCCCAGGGGTTCGGGCGCGCCCTGAGGGGCCATACCCCCGTCACATCCGGCACGTCCGAGGAGACGGGACAGCGGGTACGGAAGAGGCCGAGGAGGGGACGATGGAGCGACTGGGTACGGGGATCGGGTGGCGTCCGGAGATCGCGGACGCCGTGGAGCGCATGCCGGGCATCGACTGGGTCGAGGCCGTCGCCGAGAACGTCTGCCCCGGGCATCTTCCGGAGTCCTTGGTACGGCTGCGGGAGCGCGGCGTGACCGTGGTCCCGCACGGCGTCTCGCTCGGCCTCGGCGGTGCGGAGCGGCCCGACGCCGGGCGGCTGGCCGCGCTCGCCGAGCGGGTGGAGGCGCTGGGGGCGCCGCTGGTCACCGAGCACATCGCGTTCGTACGGGCGGGAGGGCCGCTGACGGCGTCGCCGCGCCTGGAGGCGGGGCATCTCCTGCCGGTCCCCCGCACCCGGGACGCCCTCGACGTGCTGTGCGAGAACGTCCGTATCGCGCAGGACGCGCTGCCCGTGCCGCTGGCCGTGGAGAACATCGCGGCCCTCATCTCCTGGCCGGGCGAGGAGATGACGGAGGGGCAGTTCCTGTACGAGCTGGCCGACCGCACGGGGGTGCGTCTGCTCATCGACGTGGCCAACCTCCACACCAACCACGTCAACCGCGGCGAGGACCCCGCCAAGGCCCTCGCCGAACTTCCGCTGGAGGCCATCGCGTACGTCCATGTGGCGGGCGGCTTCGAACGCGACGGCGTCTGGCACGACAGCCACGCCCACTCCGTCCCCCAGCCGGTCCTCGACATCCTGACGGACCTCGCCTCCCGCGTGAGCCCGCCGGGGGTTCTGCTGGAACGCGACGAGAACTTTCCGGCACCAGGGGAGCTGGAGGGGGAGCTGGGGGCGATTCGGGGGGCGTTGGAGAAGGGGGCGTCGGAGAGGGCGGCCGCTGAGAGGCGGGCGTCCGCGGCGGGGGCGGCGCTGAGAGGCCCGGCGGCCGCGGCGGGGTCACTCCGGGGGGCGCAGCCACGGGAGACGTCGCGCGCGGCCCAGGAGGGGGCGGAAGACGCGGACGCGGGCGAGAGGGCGGGTACCGAGTCCACTCCGCCGAAGACACAACCCGTCGGCACCACCCACCCGGCGAAGACGGCCGCCGACCCGCCACCCGGGGACGGGGAAAGGACGCCGGGGCCGGAGGAGGGGACGGTGCGGGCCGAGGCTGTCACCGAACCCGCCCGTCAGCGGCTGGCCCTCGCGCAGGCCGCGCTGCTGTCCGCGCTCGTCGCCGGGACGCCGGTGCCGGAGGGGTTCGACCGGGTGCGGCTCGGCGTGCAGGCGCGGGCGCTCGCCGGTAAGCGGGCCGACGTCGTGGCGAAGGTCGCGCCCGAGTTGCCGGTGATTCTCGGGAACGGCTATCGACGGGCCTTCCTCGGCTACAGCCACGGGCACCCGATGACCGACGGCTACCGGCGCGACGCCCTGGACTTCGCCGGGTACCTGCTGGCCGAGGGCCGGCTCGAAGACGCCCGGGTCCGGGCGGAGTTGCAGGAGTGGTGGCTGGAGCGCTCGGGCCCGAGGCCGCGGTCGCGACGGCCGGGGGTACGACTGGCCCGCGCCACGCGACGCGTGCTGCTGCGGCGCTGAGGGGAAGTGGGGGTGCGGGGTGCCGGGCACGGCACCCCGGGCATCGAAGTAATATGCCAGCCCACCCCCGAAGCGCACTGACGTGCGGTGCCGCACATGGAGGCACCATGCGATCGCAACCCCGCATCAACGGACGAGGCATCTTCAGCGGCACCGGGCTCATCATCACGGGCCTGGCGGTGACGCTGCTGGCGATGGTCTTTCCGGTCTGGTCGTACGCCGACCGGTCCGGGACCGGCCTGGACGTGCTCAACGCCGAGACGGTCTCGACCGGGTACGGGCCGCTGTCCGCGCTGGACCGCGACTTCATCACGAAGGTCCGGCTGGCCGGGCTGTGGGAGCTGCCCGCCGGTGAACAGGCGCAGCGGAAGGGCACGACTCCGGCCGTACGGACCGCCGGTCAGCACCTCATCGAGGGGCACACGTTCCTCGACGAGCGCGTGCGCGACGTCGCCGCCAAGCTCAGCCTCGCGCTGCCGAACGAGCCCACCGAGCAGCAGCAGGAGTGGCTGGACACCCTGAGCACGGCCCAGAGCGTCGAGTACGACCGGCAGTTCGCGAACATCCTGCGCCTGGCGCACGGCAAGGTGTTCGGCGTCGTCGCCCAGGTGCGGGCCAGTACGCGCAACTCCCTCGTCCGCAAACTCGCCGACGACGCCAACACCACGGTGCTGGACCACATCACGGTCCTGGAGGCGACGGGCTACGTCGACTACGACGCCGTGGCCCGGGACATGGTCGCCGACAGCACCCCTCCGCTGACGCCCTCCCCCGCCCCGCCCGGGCCGGCCGAGGACCCCGTTCCGGCCGTCCCGATGAGCCCGCCCTCGTCACCGTCACCCACGTACAGCCTTCCTCCGGCCGCGACCAGCCCCCGCCCCCAAGGGTCCTGACGTCCTATCCGGAACGTCACATCCCGGCAACTCTCGGTCCGCATTGTGAACAAGGCATGGCGTTTCACTGGGCCTTTGGCATAGAAACGCGGCATGTTCTGGGTCCTTCTCCTACTGCTCGCCTGGGCCGTTGCCGGCACTGCCTGCACGCGGCTGTGTCTGGCCGCCGTGCACGCCGCGGCCTCGGACGTGAAAGACGCAACCTCGGGCCAGGGGCACGATCTGACGCTGTACGAGGCCGCGTTCCTTTCCGGCGGCCCGCGGCGGGTCGCCGATCTGACCCTCGTCTCCATGGCGCGACAGCAGCGCCTGCTGCTCGCGCACACCGGCTGGGCGACGGTCGTCGATCCGCGCGGCCTGGACGAGATGGAGCGCTCGGTGATAGGCGCCATCGGGCCGGAGGGCCAGTCCCGCATCGAGCCGGTGCGGGACGCCGCGGCCGCCGCCGACGCCGTCGGCAGCCTCGCCGACCGGCTGGTCAGCGCGGGCCTCGCCGTACCCGACGGGGCGCGCAGCGGGATCGCGGCCGCGATCCGGCAGGTGCAGCTCGCCGCGGCCGCCGTACTGGCGCTGGGCGCGGTGGCCCTGCTGGCGCCGGCCCAGTCGGACATGCCGACCCACTTGATCGCGCTCTGGTTCGCACTCCCCTTCGTGCTCACCCTGAGCTGCCTCACCATCGCCCGGATCGAGATCCACCCGTACGCGCAGTGGGCCTCCCCGGCGGGCCAGCGGCTGCTGAGCGCCCTGGTCCGGCACTCCCGGGGCGGGGACGACCGTACGCAACTCACGTCCGTCGCCCTGCGGGGCGTACGCGCGATAGGTGAGCCGGACCTGCGCGCGGCCTTCGCGCACCGCGAGCCGCACCACCACGCGTTCCACCGGCACGACTGACGGCGGCGAGCGACAGCCCAGGGGCTCGGTGACGCATAGGGGGCATTGAGGCCGACACCGGCCGGGTGGTGCTTGCCTTCATCAACAGACGAACGAAATATCCCTTTTGTTGCTGCCGTGCACCGAAGGGATACGCCATGAGAGCCGCCGCCCTCTACTCGGTCGCCGGGGCTCTGCTCCTGACGACCCTCTCCGCCGCTCCGGCCGGCAGCACCGGGGCCGCCCCGGGCACGGCCGAGCAGCACGGCACGACGGTGGCCGCCGCGCGCGCCGAGGAGGCCGGCATCACCTTCGGCACCTGCGCCAAGGAGCAGGACCTGCCGGTCAAGATGCAGTGCGGAACCGTGTCCGTCCCGCTCGACTACGCCCGTCCCGAAGGCAAGCAGATCAAGCTGGCCGTCAGCCGGGTGCTGGCCACGCACAAGGACCCGCACAACAGCAAGCGTCGGGTGCCCGGGCAGGGCGCCCTGGTCTACAACCCGGGCGGGCCGGGCGCCTCCGGACTGCACTTCCCGCTGATCGGCCTGCTGCCCAAGTGGAAGCGGCTCGCGGCGGCGTACGACCTGGTCGGCTACGCCCCGCGCGGGGTGTCGCCGTCAGCGCCGCTGTCCTGCCAGGACCCCAAGCAGTCCGTCAAGGGGCCGGTGCAGGCGCCGACGCACCCCTCGGAGTCGTACAAGAAGGAGCGCATCGCCCGGGCCAAGGCGTACGCACATGGCTGCGCACAGCGCACGGGCAGCGCGCTGCAGCACTACAACTCCCTCAACAACGCCCGTGACCTGGACGTCCTGCGGGCCGCGCTGGGCGAGCCGAAGCTGACGTTCATGGGGGCCTCGTACGGCACCTACTTCGGGGCGGTGTACGCGACGCTCTTCCCCTCGCACGTGCGGCGGATGGTGTTCGACTCGGCGGTGAACCCGGACCCCGCGCAGATCTGGTACCGCAGCAACCTCGCCCAGTCGGCCGCGTTCGAGGAGCGGTGGGCGGACTTCCGGGAGTGGGTCGCCGAGCACGACGACGTGTACGGCCTCGGTGCCACGTCCGAGGAGGTGCTGCGCAGCTACGAGAAGGTGCGCGCGCGGCTGGCCGAGGAGCCGGCGGGCGGGAAGGTCGGGACGGGGCAGCTGCAGGAGGCGTTCCTGCAGGCCGGGTACTACGACGACTACTGGCCGTCGCGCGCGAAGGCGCTGTCGGAGTATGTGAAGGGCGACCCGAAGCCGCTGGTCGAGCTGGCCGCTCCGGCGACGGAGGCGGCGGCCGAGGACGAGAACTCGAGCGCGGTCTACACGGCCGTGGAGTGCAACGACGCGCCCTGGCCGACGGACTGGGCGGTCTGGGACCGGGACAACACGCGGCTCGCGCGCGTGGCGCCGTTCGAGACCTGGGACAACGCGTGGATGAACCTGCCGTGCGCCTACTGGCAGGCGCCCCGGCAGGAGCCCCTCGATGTGCGGACCGGGCGGGGTGAGCTGCCGCCGATCCTGATCCTGGCCGCCGAGCGGGACGCCGCCACGCCGTACGACGGGGCGCTGGAGATGCACCGGCGGCTGTCGGGCTCGGTGCTGGTGACCGAGCGGGACTCCGGCACGCACGGCATCGCGTACGGACCGAACGCCTGCGTCAACGGTCACGTCGACGCCTACCTGCTGGAGGGCCGCCTCCCGGCCCGGCGCGCGGCGTGCGAGGGCCACCCCGAGCCCAAGCCGGCGAGCCCGGGCGAGACCAAGGCGAAGAAGCTGAGCCGGCACACCGCGGCGAAGCCGGGCGGCCGGCCTCAGCAGGCCACCGCCCGACTCCCGCACTGATCAGGCGAGCCCGGCCACCAGCTCGGCCACACTCTTGCGGCGTCCCGTGTAGAACGGCACCTCTTCGCGGACGTGCATGCGGGCCTCCGAGGCGCGCAGGTGGCGCATGAGGTCGACGATGCGGTACAGCTCGTCGGCCTCGAAGGCCAGGATCCACTCGTAGTCGCCCAGCGAGAACGAGGCGACGGTGTTGGCGCGCACGTCCGGGTAGCCGCGGGCCATCTTGCCGTGGTCGGCGAGCATGCGGCGGCGGTCCTCGTCGGCCAGCAGGTACCAGTCGTAGGAGCGCACGAAGGGGTAGACGCTGACGTAGTCACGGGGCGTCTCGTCGGCGAGGAACGCCGGGATGTGCGAGCGGTTGAACTCGGCGGGGCGGTGCAGCGCCATGTTCGACCAGACCGGCTCCAGGGCGCGGCCCAGCCTGGTGCGGCGGAAGAGGTTGTACGCCTCCTGCAGCTGGTCGCTGGTCTCGGCGTGCCACCAGATCATGACGTCGGCGTCGGCGCGCAGCCCGGACACGTCGTAGGTGCCGCGGATCGTCACGTCCTTGGCGGCGAGCTGGTCGAACAGCTCCTGGACCTCGTCGGCGTAGCCCGCGCGGTCCTCGGGGAGCACGTCCTTCAGCTTGAAGACGGACCAGAGGGTGTAGCGGATGACCTCGTTGAGGTCCTTGGCCAGCTTGCCCTTGTTCGGGATCCTGCCGGACTCGGTGGTGGAGGCGTCGTCACTCATGTCCCTTATTCTCCCGCTCCGCCGTGCAGACTCTGCACCGGGTTGGCGGTGAGCTCCTTTACACCGCTCAGGTCGCCCTCCAGCTGTTCCACCGCCGCGTACGCGCTCGCGATGCACGCCGGGATGCCCACGCCGTCGTACTGAGCGCCGCACACCGCGAGGCCCGGCACCTTGGCGACGTGCTCGCGGACGCGGGCCACGCGTGCGTGGTGGCCGACCGGGTACTGGGGCAGGCCGTCGGTCCAGCGGGTGACGCGGGTTTCCAGGGGGGTGGCGTCCAGGCCGGTCGCCGCCCTGAGGTCCCGGCGGGAGACGTCGACGAGATGGTCGTCGTCCCGCCCCAGGATCTCCGTCTCGCCGTACCGCCCGACGGATGTGCGCAGCACGACCGTGTCCGGGTTCTCGTCGGCGATCCAGCCCCACTTCTGGGAGGCGAACGTCGACGCCTTGATGGTGCGCCCGTCGACCGGCGGCACGAGGAAGCCGCTGCCCGCCGGGAGACGGGTGTCGGCGCGGCGGTAGGCCAGGGTGACCAGGGCCATGGAGGCGTACTCGATGCCGTCCAGCTCGGCGGCGGCCTCGGGGGCCTCGGCGCGCAGGAGGCCGGCGGCGGCCGGCGCGGGTACGGCGACGACGACCGCGTCGGCGTGCAGCACACGGTCACCGGCGACGACACGCCACCCTCCGGTCGCCTCGCGGCGCAGCTCCGTCACCGGTGCCCCGGTCACGATCCCGCCGCCCCGCGCGCGCACCGACTCCGCGACGGCGAGCGGGAGTCGGCCCACGCCGCCCTCGATGCCCATGAACACCGGCCCGGTCTGCTGATTGGCGGCGGCCTTGGCCTGGATCTCGCGGACGGCCTCGGTGAGGGAGTCATGCGTCTTCGCCGCCTGGTAGAGCTGCGGCACGGCCGAGCGCATCGAGATGCGGTACGCGTCGCCCGCGTACACGCCGCCCAGCAGGGGCTCGACCAGGCGGTCGACGACCTCGCGGCCGAGGCGTGCCGCCACGTACTCGCCGACGGCCGCGTCGTCGCCGACCTCGGTGCGGGGCAGGTCGGCGTCGCGCTCGATGCGGGCCAGCCCCTCGTCGGACAGGACGCCGGTCAGGGCGGCGGCGGTGCCGGGGACGCCCATCACATGTCCCTTGGGCATCGGCCGCAGGGCGCCGCGGGTCCAGATCGAGGCCGTCGCGGTGGCGGGCGGCCGGAGGCGGTCGGCGAGCCCCACCTCGCGGGCGAGGGCGACGGCCTCCGGGCGGCGGGCCAGCATCGACTCGGCGCCGAAGTCCACGCGCGCGCCCGCGATCTCGCCGGGCAGCAGCTTGCCGCCGACCCGGTCGGACGCCTCCAGGACGGTCACGCGTGCGCCGCCGGCCAGCAGCCGGTGGGCGGCCGCCAGACCGGCGATCCCGCCGCCGATGACGACGACCTGGCCCGCGGCCCTACGAGTCTCCACTTCGCGCATGTCCCCAGCCTCTCAGACCCCGCTGACAACCCGTCCGCGCCCCGGTGTCTGGTACGAGTCCCGACCGTGACCGCATCGGGACCGTTTCCCGCCAACGTTCGGCCGGGCCCCTGCGTCGAAGGAGCATCAGTCGCCACGACAACACTCGGGGGTACGCCCACATGCGCGCACGACGATCCGCACGATCCGCACCACCGGTACGACCGGTTCAGGTCCTGACCGGCCTCCTGCTGGCCGCCGCCCTCGCACTCACCGGGTGCAGCGGCACGGCCGACGGGGGATCCGACAGCAGCGCCGCCGGGGGTGAGGCCGCCAAGCAGGACCTCCAGGCGAGCGCGGAGGCGGGCGCCCCGGACAGCGGCTCCGGCGAGGGCAGCGGATCCGGCGCGGACCGGGCGACCGCGCCGCCCAAGGCCACGGCGAGCCACATCATCCGTACGGCCTCGCTGACCGTGCAGGTCAAGGACGTACCGAAGGCCCTCGACGAGGCCCGCACCAGCATCGAGAACGCGGGTGGCTACGTCGGCAACGAGACGACCACCAGCGACGGGAAGGGCCACGAGCGCACCCGCGTCGTCCTGCGCGTTCCGGTCGACAAGTACGCCGAGGTCCTCGCCGATCTGGAGGGCGCCGGCAAGCTGATCGAGCGCAGCGCCAAGGCGCAGGACGTCACCGACCAGGTCGTGGACGTGGAGAGCCGCATCACGTCGCAGCGCGCCAGCGTGGCCCGCATCCGCGAGCTGATGGACCGGGCGACCAAGCTCAGCGACGTGGTCACGCTGGAGGGCGAGCTGAGTTCCCGCCAGGCCGACCTGGAGGCGCTGCTGGCTCAGCAGGCGTCCCTGAAGGACCGCACCAGCCTGGCCACGATCACCCTCTCCCTGTCGGAGACGCCGGTGCAGAAGGCAGCCCCGAAGGACGACGACCCCGGCTTCCTGGACGCGCTCGCGGGCGGCTGGGGCGCGTTCGTGACGATGCTGCGCTGGCTCGCGGTGGCGTTCGGCGCCGTGCTGCCGTTCGCCGCGGTGGCGGCACTGATCGTGTTGCTGTGGCTGAAGGTCCTGCGGCCCCGGATGCCCCGCCGCCCGGCGACCGCGCCCGCGACGACCGCCCTGGGTCCGCTGCCGACGGCCCGCCCGGCACCGGGGCGCACGCGCGCGGGGGACGGGAGCGGCGCCGAACAGGGCGGCGAGCGGGACTGAAATGCCCGGCGCTCGTAGCGTGTTCGCATGAACATGAGCGCTGCGAGTGGTGGGTCGGGAACGCGAGAACGACTGGTCGTCGTCGGAGGCGACGCCGCGGGGATGTCCGCGGCGTCGCAGGCACGGCGTCTGAGGAGCGCCGAGGAGCTGGAGATCGTGGCGTTCGAACGCGGCCACTTCACCTCCTTCTCCGCCTGTGGCATCCCGTACTGGGTGGGCGGCGACGTCCCCGACCGCGACCGGTTGATCGCCCGTACGGCCGAGGAGCACCGCGCCCGGGACATCGACCTGCGCATGCGGACGGAGGTCACGGAGATCGACGTGGCCGGCGGCCGGGTACACGCGCGTGACGTCGACTCCGGCGCGGAGTCCTGGACGTCGTACGACAAACTCGTGATCGCGACCGGCGCCCGCCCGATCCGCCCCGACATGCCGGGCGCCGACGCTCCCGGTGTCCACGGTGTGCAGACCCTCGACGACGGCCAGGCCCTGATCGACACGCTGGAACGCACGCGTGGCCGGCGCGCGGTGGTCGTCGGCGCCGGCTACATCGGCGTCGAGATGGCCGAGGCGCTCATCAACCGCGGCTACGAGGTCACGGTCGTCAACCGGGGCAGCGAACCCATGTCCACGCTCGACGCGGACATGGGCCGTCTGGTGCACGAGGCCATGGAGGGCCTGGGCATCACCATGGTCAACGACACCGAGGTCACCAAGATCCTCACCGGCGAGGACGGCCGGGTCCGGGCGGTGGCCACGCAGGACGCCGAATACCCGGCCGACGTGGTCGTCCTCGGCATCGGGGTCCGCCCCGAGACGACTCTGGCGCGGGCCGCCGGTCTCCCCCTCGGCGACCACGGCGGCCTCCTGACCGACCTCGCCATGCGCGTACGCGGCCACGAGAACATCTGGGCGGGCGGCGACTGCGTGGAGGTCCTCGACCTGGTCTCCGGCCGGGAACGCCACATCGCCCTCGGCACCCACGCCAACAAGCACGGCCAGGTCATCGGCACGAACGCCGCCGGCGGCTACGCCACCTTCCCCGGCGTCGTCGGCACGGCCGTCAGCAAGGTCTGCGACCTGGAGATCGCCCGCACGGGCCTGCGCGAGAAGGACGCCCGCAGGGCGGGTCTGCAGTACGTCACGGCCACGATCGAATCGACGAGCCGCGCGGGCTACTACCCGAACTCCTCGCTGATGACGGTCAAGATGCTCGCCGAACGCCGCACGGGCCGCCTCCTGGGCGTGCAGATCGTCGGCCGCGAGGGCGCGGCCAAGCGGGTCGACATCGCGGCGGTCGCCCTGACGGCCGGCATGACGGTGGAACAGATGGTGTCCCTGGACCTGGGCTACGCACCCCCGTTCTCGCCGGTCTGGGACCCGGTCCTGGTGGCGGCCCGCAAGGCGGCAAAGGCGGTGAACGCCGGTCCTTCATAACAGACGGCACGGACAACGCCACTAAGGGGCGCGGGGAACTGCGCGACCAGCCACGATGCGCCCGCAGCCGCCAAACCACCGCACCCCTACGGCGTTTACGCGGACCCGTTGATCCTCTCGATCGCCTGCCGAGCCTGCTCCGCCGGCGGCCGCGCCGGCAACGAGGAAACCGACGCACTCACACTCGGCGGCATCGCGGCAGCGGGCTGCTCCCCCGCCGGCTTCGCATGCGCGGCGCCCGGCCGAACCGACCGCAACCGATGGCTGACGGCCTCGTCCAGCGTCACCGGCCGCTGCATCTGCGAAGCGAGCCGCCCGGCCTCCTGCCCCAGCCGAGCCACGTCTTCCCACGGCAGCCGCACCACCACCGCGATCTCGGCCTCGCCGTCGGGCAACGCGTGAATCGGAGGAGTAACTCGGTCGTTCATCGCCTGTTCCTCACGTAGACCCCGCGACCCGCCTTCCCCGTGCCGCGGGCGGTTGCCGAGTCATACGCGCGCAGGGGCGGCCCCGTTCACCGATTCACGGCACACATCCGGGGCAGATACACCTCGTGGTCATCCCCGTCCATGACGTGAACCCGGTGCGCCGCACCCCCTGGGTGACATACGCACTGATCGCCGCAAACGTCCTCGTCTTCCTGTCCACGCCCGGCACAGCCGGCGCCGTGGCCGGCGAGAGCAGCCTGTCCCAGCTGTGCCATCTGCACGCGTTCCTGGACCAGTACGCGGCGGTGCCAAGGGAGTTGATCCACGGTCAGCTGCCGGGAGTGGTGCCGACCGGTGAGGTCGCCGTCGGCCCGCGGGGCCCGGGCTGCGTGATCGGCCCGCCCGGCTACGACAAGTCCCCGGCGCTGTCGGTCTTCACGGCCATGTTCCTGCACGGCGGCTGGCTGCACCTGCTGGGCAACATGCTGTTCCTGCTGATCTTCGGCAACAACATCGAGGACCGCATGGGCCACGTGCGGTACTTCCTCTTCTACATCGTCTGCGGATACGCGGCGTCGTACGGCTTCGCGCTCCTCAACGACGACTCCGCCGAACCACTCATCGGCGCCTCCGGGGCCGTCGCGGGCGTACTGGGCGCCTACCTGGTGCTGTATCCGAAGGCCAGAGTGTGGGTCCTCGTGCCCTTCCTGATCTTCCTGCCGCTACGGCTGCCCGCCTGGCTGGTGCTCGGGTTCTGGTTCGTGCTGCAGGCGGTGTACTCCAACGGCGAGGGCGTCTCCGACGCGGGAACCGTGGCCTATGCGGCGCACATCGTCGGATTCCTGGCCGGCATGGCGCTCGCCTGGCCGCTCAAGCCGGGGACACCGCCGCCGCCGGAGCCGCGCGGCCTGCTGTTCGGCAGGAGAGCGCGGCCTCACACGTGGTGAGCGCCCGCTAGCGAGCCGTCTGCGTGTGGACGTACTCGACGAGCCGGGTCAGCGCGTCCGGGTCCGTGGACGGCATGACGCCGTGGCCGAGGTTGAAGACATGGCCCTCCAGGCCGGCGGCCGTGTCGAGGACCTCGCGGGTCTTGGCCTCGACGGCCTCGGTCCCGGCGAACAGGACGGTCGGGTCGAGGTTGCCCTGGAGCGCCTTGCCGGGTCCGACGCGGCGGGCGGCCTCGTCGAGCGGGACGCGCCAGTCGACGCCGACGACGTCGGCGCCGGCCTCGCCCATGAGCTTCAGCAGCTCACCGGTGCCGACTCCGAAGTGGATGCGCGGGACGCCGTACGACTCGACGGCCTTGAAGACCTTCGAGGAGGCGGGCATCACCGAGCGCAGGTAGTCGGCGGGGGCGAGCGCGCCGGCCCACGAGTCGAACAGTTGGACCGCGGAGGCGCCGGCCTCGATCTGCACCTTGAGGAAGGCGGCCGTGATGTCCGCGAGGCGGTCGAGCAGGTCGGCCCAGAGTTCCGGGTCGCCGTACATCATCGCCTTGGCGTTCTCGTACGTGCGGGACGGACCGCCCTCGACGAGGTAACTCGCAAGAGTGAAAGGCGCTCCGGCGAAACCGATGAGCGGAGTGGCCCCGAGCTCGCGGGTGAGCAGGCCGATGGCCTCGGTGACGTAGGAGACGTCCTCGGGGGTGAGGTCACGCAGTTGGGCCAGGTCGGCGCGAGTGCGGATGGGGCGCTCGACGACCGGGCCGACGCCGGGCTTGATGTCGAGGTCGATGCCGATGGCCTTCAGCGGGACGACGATGTCGCTGAAGTAGATCGCCGCGTCCACGTTGTGCCTGCGTACGGGCTGCAGGGTGATCTCGGTGACCAGCTCGGGCCGCATGCAGGACTCGAGCATCGGGATGTCCTCGCGGACCTTGCGGTACTCCGGCAGGGAGCGCCCGGCCTGCCGCATGAACCACACGGGCGTGTGCGGCACTGGCTCGCGCCTGCACGCCTTGAGGAAGGCGGAATCGTACGTGGCGGTCGGCGGCGTCTGGTTGGCACTCACGGGGGCAAGTCTCGCACGGCCACAACGGGCCCGGCGCTGGGGTTGCCGTGTTGTCCGGGTGTCCCTCCCTGCACGAAGCCCCGGTTCCCCTTAATCTTCCCGGCATGGCTGCGGCTCAGGGAAGACTGTCGGACGGCAGTGGCGGAATGGATGAGGCGAGGGACAAAGGGGAGGCGGACCGGCATTCGAGCAGTACGGCTCCACCGGCGTTCCGCGCCGCGGTCGAGGCCCTGCGCAGCAGCCGGTTGCGGCCGCAGATCGAGGTCGAGCAGACCAAGGCGCCCCAGCGCCTGGCTCCGTACGCGTACGCGCTGGAGGCCACCGTCGTCGACGGCGACCACGACCTGGCCGACGGCCGGCTGGTGCTGCTGCACGACCCGGCGGGCCATGACGCCTGGCGGGGTACCTTCCGGCTGGTGACCCTGGTGCGGGCGGAGCTGGAGGCGGAGATGGCCGTCGACCCGCTGCTGCCCGACGTGTGCTGGTCCTGGCTGACCGGTGCGCTCCAGGCGCGCGGGATGTCGTACGGCGAGCCGAGCGGCACCGTCACGCGGGCGAGCTCCCACTACTTCGGCGGGCTGTCCGAGCGTCCGGCGTCCTCACAGATCGAGATCCGCGCCTCCTGGACGCCCCGCGAGGGCCTGGGCGGCGTCCCGGACACCGCGGCCCACCTGGCGTCCTGGTGCGATCTGCTCGCCCAGGTCGCGGGGCTGCCCCCGGCGGGCCCGGGCGACGCGTCGGTGGTGACACTGCCTCAGCGGCGGGACCCGCAGTCCCGCTGACCGCCGCCGACCCCATAACCACTGCCGACCCCGTGGCCGTCACTTGCTGTGACGGCTCCTCATTGTGATCACCACGCGCGGTGACTGCCACCGACTTGACCGTCACTTTGTCGATACGGCCACTTTCGGTCAGGAACCGCCCTTGATCGAGCCGATTTCCTCGCCAGTCGATCGACCGTGTGTCTGAATTGCCCCGATTGTTACTCACTAAATCGTGATCTTTCCCTAAAGGGCCATGGGTTTGGTGCCGAAGACGACTGTGACCTTGAAAGCCGTCCCCGCACCCCAGGAGGCCTGGTGTCCGTTCTCCTCGAGCAGCCCGCAAGCCTGGTCGCCTACCGCCCGAACAAGCCGACCGCCATGGTGGTCGTGGCCGATCCCCGCGTCCGCTCCACCGTCACCCGTCATCTCTGGGCGCTCGGTGTGCGCGACGTCATCGAGGCCTCGTCCATCGCGGAGGCTCGTCCCCGCATCGGCAACCCCCGCGACATCTGTGTCGCCGACGTCCACCTGCCCGACGGATCCGGCCTCACCCTCCTGTCCGAGACCCGCGCCGCGGGTTGGCCCAACGGCCTCGCCCTCTCCGCCGCCGACGACATCGGCGCCGTTCGCAACGCCCTCGCCGGCGGCGTGAAGGGTTACGTCGTCACCGGCACCCGCACCAACGTCGGGCTCCCCACCCGGCCCGGTGCCGCCCCCATCGGCGCCGCCGCCGCCCGTATGCACCGTCGCCACCCGGGTGCCCCGAGCCACCCGGGCGGCTACCGCGAGCTGTCCGGTCGCGAGGTCGAGGTGCTGCGGCTGGTGGCGGAGGGCCAGTCGAACAAGGCGATCGGCGTCTCGATGGGCCTGTCCGCCCTGACCGTCAAGAGCCACCTCGCCCGCATCGCCCGCAAGCTCGGCACCGGTGACCGCGCCGGAATGGTCGCCGTGGCCCTGCGGACGGGGATCATCCACTGACATCCATGAACACTTGATCATTCACTGACGTGAACGGGATCGGCCGCTGATTCCGCCCGCGTCCCCCATCTGTCGTGGACCGGAACCTTCACGTGGCTGACTGGTTTACGACCCTCAGGCGCCCGCCGACGGAACGTTCCGTCGGCGGGCGCTGTCCATACACAGATACCCTTGACATGTGACCGACGCCCAAGAGACCGCAGCAGACAGTTCACTGCGAACCACCGGAGGCGCCCCTCCGGAAGACAACGGGTCTTCTGTTACGGAGGCGCCGATCCCCTTGCTGGAGCCCCGTGAGGGCATTCCGCCCGTGATCGCCGACGAGGTCGCGCTCGCCGAAGTGATCGCCGCCTTCGCCGCCGGCTCCGGCCCCGTGGCCGTCGACGCCGAACGCGCGTCCGGCTACAGATACGGCCAGCGTGCGTATCTCGTGCAGCTGCGCCGCGCGGGCGCCGGGTCCGCGCTGATCGACCCCGTGGCCTGTCCCGATCTGTCGGGACTCGGCGAGGTGCTGTCCGGCGTCGAGTGGGACCTGCACGCGGCCACCCAGGATCTGCCCTGTCTGCGCGAGATAGGCATGGTGCCGACCCTGCTGTTCGACACCGAGCTGGCCGGGCGGCTCGCCGGGTTCCCCAGAGTCGGCCTCGGCGCGATGGTCGAGAGCGTGCTCGGGTTCGTCCTGGAGAAGGGTCACTCGGCCGTCGACTGGTCGACGCGGCCGCTGCCCGAGCCGTGGCTGCGGTACGCGGCGCTGGATGTCGAGCTCCTCGTGGATCTGCGTGACGCGCTGGAGAAGGAGCTGGACCGGCAGGGCAAGCTGGAGTGGGCACGGCAGGAGTTCGAGGCGATCGCGGCCGCGCCGCCCGCGGAGCCGCGCAAGGATCCGTGGCGGCGGACGTCCGGGATGCACAAGGTGCGGCGGCGTCGGCAGCTGGGCGTCGTGCGCGAGCTGTGGCAGACACGGGACCGGATCGCTCAGAAGCGGGACGTGTCGCCGGGCAAGGTGCTGTCGGACGCGGCCATCGTGGAGGCCGCGCTCGCCCTACCGGGCAATGTGCACGCTCTCACCGCGCTGAACGGGTTCGGGCATCGCATGGGGCGGCGGCAGCTGGAGCAGTGGCAGGCCGCCGTCGATCATGCGAAGTCCTTGACCGAGTCTCAGTTGCCGGCGCCGGGGCAGCCGGTGACCGGGCCGCCGCCGCCCCGGGCCTGGGCCGACAAGGACCCCGCTGCCGCGGCTCGGCTCACCGCGGCTCGGGCCGCCGTGTCCGCGCTGGCCGAGCAGCTCAACATGCCGCAGGAGAACCTGATCACCCCGGACACCGTGCGGCGGGTCTGCTGGGAGCCTCCGAAGGTCGTCGACGCCGGGTCGGTTGCGGACGCGCTGGCCGGTTACGGGGCTCGGGCCTGGCAGGTCGAGCAGGTCACGCCGGTGTTGGTCGCTGCTCTGTCCGCCTAGCGGCGCCTCGCCCGAAAGACGATCGGCGTCGGCAGGATCACCAGCACCGCTCCTGCCGAGATCGTTCCCGATGGGCGCCGACGAGCCCTTGAAGCGGCACAGCGACGTCGAGATCACGCCAAGATCCTCCGACGGCATGCGGAGGACCTCCGGGATGTGACCTTCGCCGCTCCCTCCTCCAGGACTGTGCAGCTACGTTACTCATAAGTAGCATGAGTCCTGAGCGCGCGCTCAGCGCTTGCGCAGCGCAGCAGTGCAGATCCCGCACCTCTGGAGGAGAGCCATCGTGCCTCGTACCGTCAGGGATGTCGTCTTCGTCGACGGCGTCCGCACCCCGTTCGGCAAGGCGGGCCCGAAGGGCATCTACCACGAGACCCGCGCCGACGACCTCGTCGTGAAGGCGATCCGGGAGCTGCTGCGCCGCAACCCCGGTCTCGACCCGAAGGGGATCGACGAGGTCGCCATCGCCGCGACCACGCAGATCGGTGACCAGGGCCTCACCATCGGCCGCACGGCCGGCATCCTCGCGGGCCTCCCGCAGTCGGTGCCCGGCTACTCCATCGACCGTATGTGCGCCGGCGCGCTGACCGCCGTCACCTCGGTCGCCGGTTCGGTCGCCTTCGGTGCCTACGACATCGCCATCGCCGGTGGTGTCGAGCACATGGGCCGTCACCCCATGGGCGAGGGCGTGGACCCGAACCCGCGGTTCGTGAGCGAGAAGCTGGTCGACGAGTCCGCCCTCTTCATGGGCATGACCGCCGAGAACCTGCACGACCGGTACCCGACGATCACCAAGCAGCGCGCCGACGAGTACGCCGTGCGCTCGCAGGAGAAGGCCGCCAAGGCGTACGCCAACGGCAAGATCCAGCAGGACCTGGTGCCGATCTCGGTGCGCCGCACCAGCCCGGAGGCCGGTGAGACCGGCTGGGGTCTGGTCACCGCCGACGAGCCGATGCGCCCGGGCACGACGATGGAGAACCTGACCGGTCTGAAGACGCCGTTCCGCGTCCACGGCCGCGTGACCGCGGGCAACGCCGCCGGTCTCAACGACGGTGCCACCGCCTCGCTCATCGCGTCCGAGGACTTCGCCCGCGAGAACAACCTCCCGGTGAAGATGCGCCTGGTCTCCTACTCCTTCGCGGGTGTGGAGCCGGAGGTCATGGGCTACGGCCCGATCCCGGCCACGGAGAAGGCTCTCGCCCAGGCAGGGCTGAGCATCTCCGACATCGGTCTGTTCGAGATCAACGAGGCCTTCGCCGTCCAGGTCCTGGCCTTCCTGGAGCACTACGGCATCGCCGACGACGACGCGCGCGTCAACCAGTACGGCGGCGCCATCGCGTTCGGTCACCCGCTGGCCTCGTCGGGTGTGCGTCTGATGACGCAGCTCGCCCGTCAGTTCGAGGAGCAGCCTGAGGTCCGCTACGGCCTGACCACCATGTGCGTCGGCTTCGGCATGGGCGCGACGGTCATCTGGGAGAACCCGAACTTCGACGGAGGCAGCAAGTGAGCACCGCTGAGCTTTTGAAGGGTGCGGCCGAGCTGTTCCCGGACGAGGTCGTCACCCAGGCGCACGTTCGCCACCTCGACCTGCCGTTCGGCGCCGGACGCTTCGCCCTGATCACGCTGGACAACGGCTTCGACCACACCAAGCCGACCACCTTCGGCCCGCAGTCGCTGGCCAACCTCGACACCGCCATCGACCAGGTCGAGGCGGAGGCCACGGCCGGCGACATCGTCGGCGTCGGCATCACCGGCAAGCCGTTCATCTTCGCCGTCGGCGCCGACCTCAAGGGCGTCGAGCTCCTCAAGGAGCACAAGGACGCGCTCGCCATCGGCAAGGGCGGCCACGAGGTCTTCAAGCGCCTCGCCGGTATCGCGGTCCCGACCTTCGCGTACTACAACGGCGCCGCGATGGGCGGTGGCGTCGAGGTCGGTCTGCACTGCAAGTACCGGACCGTCTCCAAGGCGCTCCCCGCCTTCTCGCTCCCCGAGGTCTTCCTCGGCCTGGTTCCCGGCTGGGGCGGCTGCACGATCCTGCCGAACCTGATCGGCGCCGACAAGGCCGTCTCGGTGATCATCGAGAACAGCCTCAACCAGAACAAGCAGCTCAAGGGCCAGCAGGTCTTCGACCTGGGCATCGCCGACGCCATCTTCGAGGGCGCCGACTTCCTGGAGCAGTCGCTGATCTGGACCGCCGAGGTGCTGAAGGGCGACGTCGAGGTCGAGCGCCCGGTGATCGACCGTGGTGATGCCTGGGACCAGGCCGTCGCCAAGGGCCGTTTCATCGCGGACTCCAAGGTGCACGGGGCCGCTCCGGCCGCCTACCGCGCCCTCGACATCATCGCCGCCGCCAAGAACGGCGACCTGCAGCAGGGCTACGACGCCGAGGACAAGGCGCTCGCCGACCTGATCATGGGTGGCGAACTGCGCGCCGGCATCTACGCCTTCAACCTGGTGCAGAAGCGCGGCAAGCGCCCGGCCGGCGCGCCGGACAAGAACCTGGCCCGCCCGGTCACCAAGGTCGGTGTCGTCGGCGCCGGTCTGATGGCCTCGCAGCTCGCCCTGCTCTTCCTGCGCCGCCTGGAGGTGCCGGTCGTGCTGACCGACATCGACCAGGAGCGCGTCGACAAGGGTGTGGGCTACGTCCACGCCGAGATCGAGAAGCTGCTCGGCAAGGGCCGTATCAACCAGGACAAGGCCAACCGCCTCAAGGCGCTGGTGAGCGGTGTCCTGGACAAGGCCGAGGGCTTCGCGGACGCCGACTTCATCATCGAGGCGGTCTTCGAGGAGATCGGCGTCAAGCAGCAGGTGTTCGCCGAGGTCGAGGCGGTCGCCCCGGCGCACGCGATCTTCGCCACCAACACCTCCTCCCTCTCGGTCTCCGAGATGGCGTCGAAGTTGAAGAACCCCGAGCGGGTCGTCGGCTTCCACTTCTTCAACCCGGTCGCGGTCCTGCCGCTCCTGGAGATCGTCCGCGGCGAGAAGACGGACGACGCCTCCCTGGCCACGGCCTTCGCCGTCGCCAAGAAGCTGAAGAAGACCGCGGTCCTGACGAAGGACGCCCCGGCGTTCGTCGTGAACCGCATCCTCACCCGCTTCATGGGCGAGATCCAGAACGTCATCGACGAGGGCACGCCGGTCGAGGTCGCCGAGAAGGCCATCGAGCCGCTCGGTCTGCCGATGTCGCCGCTGGTGCTGCTGGAGCTGGTCGGTCCCGCGATCGGTCTGCACGTCTCCGAGACCCTCAACCGGTCCTTCCCGGACCGCTTCACGGTCTCCCCGAACCTCGCGGCCGTCGTCAAGGCGGGCAAGCGCGGCTTCTACGTGTACGACAGCGGGAAGCCGGAGCTGGACCCGGAGGTCGCCGCGCTGCTGAAGCAGGGCGACTCCGTCCTCACCGAGGAGCAGGTCCGCGAGCGCGTCCTCGACGCCGTCGCCCAGGAGATCGGGCTCATGCTCGACGAGGGCGTCGTCGCCGAGGCCCAGGACATCGACCTGTGCCTGATCACGGGCGCCGGCTGGCCCTTCCACCTGGGCGGCATCACGCCGTACCTGGACCGCGAGGGTGTCTCCGAGCGCGTGAACGGCAAGAAGTTCCTGGCGCCGGGCGTGGCCAGCGTCCCCGCGTAAACGCCTCGCGCTGAACGCCGGTGCCCCGCACGCCTGCTGGTGTGCGGGGCACCGGCGTCTCAGTCGGCGGCCGGGCGGCGGTCCTCGACATGGGCAACCCGCAGGTCCGTGCCGTCCTGGTGGCGTTTGGTGCGTCCGTGGATGCCGATGGCCAGATGCGACGGGTCGACGGGCTCGTCGAGGGCGACGTGGGTGACGACGTCCGGGTGATGGCCGGTGACCAGCCAGCCCAGGTCGTCCTTGAGCGTGAGCACATTGAAGTCACCGGCCGGGGAGCCCACGTGCACCGGGCCGAACTCGCCGAGAATCCCCAACGCCTGTCCCGCAAGGTCTCCCGCGGGCTCCTTCAGCACCACGCACGTCCCGTGCTCGAAGAGCACCCACGAGGTCCCCGAGGGCGCCAGGATCCGCCGCCAGACCTCGACCAGGCTTTCTATGTCCATGACGGACATCCTGGCGCAGAGGTCCCCGAACGGGTCTCGAATTACGCGCGCTCAGACCTCCCGCCAGGCCTCCAGCGCCAGCCCGGGCTCCTCCTTGCGTCGGGTGATCATCAGCTGCCCGGTCGAGGGCGACATCGTTGCCGCCACCACCCGCTCGTCCTCGTCCAGCGCCAGCGCCACCCCCGCGTCCGCCGCGAGCTGCGGTCCCGACTCCGTCCACCACGCCCCCGCCGACTCCTGTTCCGTCGGATACGCGGCGAAGGCGACGCGCCCGCTCGCCGAGCGCTGGGCGAGCAACGTGCAGTCGTGGCCGTCGAGTTCGCAGCGGATCACGGAGACCGGGCCGGGACCGGCGGACGCCAGCAAGGTGACCGGCTTGGTGCCGGGGCGCCAGGCGCACAGGTCGCCGGAGTCGTCCGCGTAGAAGAGCGTGGTGTGCTCGGCGGAGGTCGCGAGGGCACGGAGCGTGCCCGGGCGTACCGGGGTCTCCATCGCCTCCTCCAGGACCGGGACGGCGCCCGGACTCTCCTGCCGCCAGTGCAGGATGGCCCCGGGGACGGCCGCGTACAGCTCGACGAGCCCGGACTCCCCCGTCACGGCGGCCAGCCGCTCGTCGACCTCGCGCCCCTTGAGGTCACGCCACGGGCCCCAGCCGCCCACCGCCTTCTGGCCGAGCATGCTCACCCCGCCCGCCTTGTTGCGGACGAAGACATGGCAGCGCCCCTGCGCGTCGACCGTGACGGCGGGCATGCCCGTGCGGTCGCCGGTCCGGTTCGGGTGGCCGATGGGGATCCAGTCCAGCGCGGCGAGGCGTGGGCGGAAGTGCGTGGAGTGCACCAGGCCCGCCTCGCCCGGCTTGGTGGGCCGCCAGGCGGCCAGATGGGCGTAGGAGTCGGCGCCCTGGCCGACCGCGGGGCCGGGGCGCAGCTTCTGCTCGCCGCCGAGCCGACGCGGGGGTCCCCAGGGGCCGCCGGGTCCGAGTTCCGCCCGGCACAGGACGGCGTCGTCGGTCGGCAGATAGACACTGAGGCGGCCGTCGCGGCCGCGGATGAGCCAGTCGCCGTTCACCGGTTCACTCTATTCGGGGGCGTGCGGACGGCGTGCCCCGGCCCCGGGCAAGCTGGATCACAGCAACGTCCGCACGAGAACAGGAAGTCGACGTCATGACCGACAAGCTCACCGTGAGCGTCCTGGGTACCGGAATCATGGGCGCCGCGATGGCCCGCAACCTCGTCAAGGCGGGGCACACCGTCCGCGCCTGGAACCGCACCCGCACCAAGGCCGAGCCCCTGGCCGCCGACGGTGCCCTCGTCACCGACACCCCCGCCGAGGCGGTCCGGGGCGCCGACGTCGTCCTGACCATGCTGTACGACGGTCCCGCGACGCTGGACGTCATGCGGGACGCGGCGCCCGCGCTGCGCTCCGGTGCCGTGTGGGTGCAGTCGACAACCGCCGGCCTCGAGGGGGTCGCCGACCTCGCCGCGTTCGCCCGCGACCACGGCCTGGTCTTCTACGACGCCCCGGTGCTCGGCACCCGCCAGCCGGCCGAGGCCGGGCAGCTCACCGTGCTGGCGGCGGGGCCCGTCAAGGGGCGGGAGACGGTGACGCCGGTGTTCGACGCCGTCGGCGTCCGTACGGTATGGACCGGCGAGGACGGCGGGGCCGGCAGTGCGACGCGGCTGAAGCTGGTCGCCAACAGCTGGGTGCTCGCGGTGACCAACGCGGCCGGTGAGGTGCTGGCCCTGTCCAAGGCCCTCGACGTCGATCCGGAGCGCTTCTTCGAGGTGATCGACGGGGGTCCGCTCGACATGGGGTATCTGCGGGCCAAGACCGGCCTGGTGCTGAACGGGGGGCTGACCCCGGCTCAGTTCGCGGTGGCCACGGCGGCGAAGGACGCGCGGCTCATCGTGGCGGCGGGCGAGCGGCACGGCGTACGCCTGGATGTGGCCGCGGCGAGCGCGGAGCGGTTCGAGCGGGCCGATGAGCAGGGGCATGGGGACGAGGACATGGCGGCGGCCTACTTCGCCAGTTTCGAGGAGGACAGGGCCTCGGAGTGAGCCGTGCGAGGCTTGCCCCATGACTGACGACGTCCCCCCGACCGAAGACGTCCCGCTGCCCGACGAGGTACCCCTGCTCGTGATCGTCGACGCCGCGAACGTCGTCGGGTCGGTGCCCGACGGGTGGTGGCGGGATCGGCGGGGGGCCGCGGAGCGGCTGCGCGACCGGCTGGCGGCGGACGGGGTGCCGGGGCGTGCGGGGCCCGTGGAGATCGTGCTCGTGGTCGAGGGGGCCGCCCGGGGCGTGCAGAGCGCGCCGGGGGTGCGGGTGGAGTCCGCTGCGGGGAGCGGCGACGACCACATGGTCGAGCTGGTCGCGCGGGCGGACGGCCGGCCCTGCCTGGTGGTGACCGCGGATCGGGAACTGCGGCGGCGGGTGTCCGAGTTGGGGGCGGACGTGGCGGGGCCGCGCACGGTCCGGCCGTAGCCGGCTGCCGTACGCGGCCCCTGCAGTCGTCGGTTCCGCCTAGGCGGTGTCCCCGTGCTGCCCCTTCTCCACTTCGGCCGCGGTCGTCTCCTCGTGGCGTCCGAGGCGGCTGTGGGAACGGCCGTAGAGGAAGTACACGACGGCGCCGATGGCCATCCAGATGGCGAACCGTACCCATGTCTCGGCCGGCAGGTTGATCATCAGCCACAGCGAGGCGCACACCGACAGGATCGGGAGGACCGGCACCCACGGGGTGCGGAAGGCCCGGTGCAGGTCGGGGCGGGTCTTGCGGAGGATGATCACGCCGATGGCCACGACCACGAAGGCGAACAGCGTGCCGATGTTCACCAGCGCGGCGAGTTCGGTCAGCGGGGTGAAGCCGGCCAGGACCGCGATGATCACGCCGAGCAGGATCGTCGGCCGGTGCGGGGTCTTGAACCGGGGATGGACGTGCGAGAAGAAGCGGGGCAGCAGTCCGTCCCGGCTCATCGCGAAGAAGACACGGGTCTGGCCGAGGAGCAGGATCATGCAGACCGTCGTCAGGCCGACCGCGGCGCCGAAACTGATGAAGCCCGCGAACCAGGGATGCCCGGTGTCCTTGAACGCGTCGGCGAGCGGGGCGTCCACGGACAGCCGGCTGTAGTGCTGCATGCCCGTGACGACGATCGACACCAGGACGTACAGCGTGGTGCAGATCAGGAGTGAGCCGAGGATGCCGCGCGGCATGTCGCGCTGCGGGTTCTTGGTCTCCTCGGCCGCCGTGGCCACGACGTCGAAGCCGATGAAGGCGAAGAACACGACGGACGCGGCGGTGAAGATGCCCATCACGCCGAAGTTGGAAGGGGCCCAGCCGAACATGAGCTGGATCAGCGGGGCGTCGAGATTGCTGGCGGCTTCCACCGTCTGGGCCTTGGGGATGAACGGGTCGTAGTTGTCGGCGTCGATGAGGAACGCACCGGCGATGATCACGGTCAGGACGACGGCCACCTTGATGGCGACGACCAGGGACGTGATCCGCGCGGACAGCTTCATGCCGAGGACGAGGATGAAGGTGAGGACGAGGACGAGCGCGGCGGCGAGGATGTCGAAGCCGAAGGCGTCGGCGCCCTCCCGGCTGCCGAGGACGTCGGGCATCGTCCAGCCCGCGTTGTCCATGAGCGACTGGATGTAGCCGGACCAGCCGACGGCCACCACCGCCGTCCCGAGCGCGAACTCCAGGACCAGGTCCCAGCCGATGATCCAGGCGGGCAGTTCACCGAGGGAGGCGTACGAGAACGTGTACGCCGACCCGGCGACCGGGAGCGTGGATGCGAACTCGGCATAGCAGAGCGCGGCCAGCGCGCAGGCGACGCCGGACACGACGAACGCCAGGGCCACCGCGGGCCCGGCGTTGTCCTTGGCGACGGTGCCGGTGAGGACGAAGATGCCGGTGCCGATGATGACACCGACACCGAAAACGGTCAGATCCAGCGCGGACAAGGACTTCTTGAGCGCGTGCTCTGGCTCCTCGGTATCGAGGATGGACTGCTCTACTCTCTTCGTCCGGAAGAGTGTGCTGCTCACGGTCGTACCTCCCACACTTGTCGTCCTCGACATGATCGAGAGGGGGTGTGGTACGCCTGCCCCGGCGCGGGCGGATTCACACAGATGGGCCGGTTCCGCCACCGGCACGGGTGGCGGAACCGGCCCATCCGGCCGTACCGGTGTGGTCAGTCCCGGGCGGGTTCCACCGAGTCGACGTCGGCCGTCGTCCGGTCGAAGCGGCCGTCCAGCTTGGAGACCAGGCCGGTGACCTGGCGGGCGATGTCGGGCGCGGTGAGGCCGATCTCGGTCAGGACCTCGGCGCGGGACGCGTGGTCGAGGAAGCGCGGCGGGATGCCGAAGTCACGCAGCGGGACGTCGACGCCCGCGTCGCGCAGGGCCTGCGCGACGGCCGAGCCGACGCCGCCGACGCGGGAGTTGTCCTCGACGGTGACGACCACGCGGTGCCGCTCGGCGAGCGGGGCCATGGCCTCGTCGACGGGCTTGACCCAGCGCGGGTCGACCACGGTGGTGGAGATGCCCTGCTTGTCGAGCAGGCCGGCGATCTCCAGGCACATCGGCGCGAGGGCGCCGACGGAGACGAGCAGCACGTCCGGGGTGTCGGTGCCGGGCTCGCGCAGCACGTCCATGCCGCCCACGCGCCCCACGGCGGGAACGGCGGGGCCGACGGCGCCCTTGGAGAAGCGGACCACGGTCGGCGCGTCCTTGACCTGGACGGCCTCGCGCAGCTGCGCGCGCACCTGGTCGGCGTCGCGCGGGGCGGCGAGCCGCAGCCCGGGCACGACCTGAAGCATCGACATGTCCCACATGCCGTTGTGGGAGGCGCCGTCGGTGCCGGTCACGCCGGCCCGGTCGAGCACGAAGGTGACCCCGCACTTGTGCAGCGCGACGTCCATCAGGACCTGGTCGAAGGCGCGGTTGAGGAAGGTGGCGTAAACGGCGAAGACGGGGTGGACGCCGCCCGTCGCCAGGCCCGCCGCGGAGACGGCGCCGTGCTGTTCGGCGATGCCGACGTCGTAGATCCGGTCCGGGAAGGTGTCCGCGAACTTCTTCAGGCCGACGGGCTGCAGCATCGCGGCCGTGATGGCGACGATGTCCTCGCGCTCCTTGCCGAGCTCGACCATCTCGTCGCCGAAGACCGACGTCCAGTCGGCGCCGGATGCCTTCACGGGCAGGCCGGTGTCCGGGTGGATGGGACCGATGCCGTGGAAGCGGTCGGCCTCGTCCTGGAGGGCGGGCTGGTAGCCGCGGCCCTTCTCGGTGAGGCAGTGCACGATGACCGGGCCGCCGAAGCGCTTGGCGCGCGCGAGGGCCGACTCCAGCGCCTCGATGTCGTGTCCGTCGATCGGCCCGACGTACTTCAGCCCGAGGTCCTCGAACATGCCCTGCGGCGCGATGAAGTCCTTGAGGCCCTTCTTGGCCCCGTGCAGGGTCTCGTAGAGGGGCCTGCCGACGACCGGGGTGCGGTCGAGGATCTCCTTGGTGCGGGTCAGGAAGCGCTCGTAGCCGTCGGTCGTGCGCAGGGTCGCCAGGTGGTTGGCGAGGCCGCCGATGGTGGGCGCGTACGACCGCTCGTTGTCGTTGACGACGATGACGAGGGGACGGTCCTTGGCCTCGGCGATGTTGTTCAGCGCCTCCCAGGCCATACCGCCGGTCAGCGCGCCGTCACCGATGACGGCGACGACGTGGTCGTCGCGTTTGCGCAGCTGGTTGGCTTTGGCGAGGCCGTCGGCCCAGCCGAGGACCGTGGACGCGTGGCTGTTCTCGATGACGTCGTGCTCGGACTCGGCCTGCGAGGGGTAGCCGGACAGGCCGCCCTTCATCTTCAGCCGGCTGAAGTCCTGACGGCCGGTGAGCAGCTTGTGGACGTAGGACTGGTGGCCGGTGTCCCAGAGCACCTTGTCCTTGGGCGAGTCGAAGACCCGGTGCAGGGCGATGGTCAGCTCCACCACACCGAGGTTGGGGCCGAGGTGGCCGCCGGTCTTGGAAACCGCCTCGACGAGGAAGGTCCGGATCTCCTCGGCCAGCTGGTCCAGCTGCTCAGGGCTGAGCCGGTCCAGATCGCGCGGTCCCGTGATGCGGGTCAGCAGCGGCACCCGTGCCTCCTTGCAGTAGAGCTGTTGCCGGGCTTGTCGAGTCTAATGTTCCGCTCAGGCGGAAGGTTCCCGGCCCACCCGTCGTGGGTCATGCGATCGGCTGTACCCAATTTGTGCCGTTCCTACGACATGACTGTGCCCGGCACCGCCATTGGTGCCGGGCACAGGACCTGTGCGCGGGGTGCTACGCGCGACCCGCGGTCTTCTGCGTCTTACGGGTGATCGAGTCGATCACGACCGTCGTGAGCAGAACACCGGCGGTGATCATGTACTTCACCGGCTCGGCGATGGACTCCAGCTGCAGGCCGTACTGGATCGAGACGATCACCAGCACACCGAGCAGCGCGTTCCAGGTGCGGCCACGTCCACCGAACAGGGACGTACCACCGATGACGGCCGCCGCGATGGCGTTCATCAGCAGGTCACCTGTACCGGCGCTCTGGTTGGCGGAGGCGATCTTCGAGGCCAGGAACAGACCACCGATCGCGGCGAAGCCGCCCGAGATCGCGAACACGGTGATCCGCACCATGGTGACGTTGATGCCCGCACGACGCGAGGCCTCGACGCTGCCACCGAGCGCGAAGACCTTCCGGCCGTACGAGGTACGCCGCAGCAGGAAGTCCGTGCCCACCAGGAACACCAGGAAGATCACCGTGGCCAGCGGCAGGCCCTTGTACTGGTTGTACATGACCGCCGCGGCGAAGGAGACGACGCCCAGCAGTACCGTCCGCATGATCGTGTCGCTCATCGGGCGGAACGGGATGCCCGCGGCCTGACGGCGGCGGTTGCCCAGGAACGAGGTGATGAAGAACACCGCGGTCACCACGGCCGCCAGGCCGTACGCGGCCGCCACGTCCGTGAAGAAGTACGTCGTCAGCTTGCCGATCAGACCGTCGCTGTCGAGGTTGATCGTGCCGTTCTCGCCCAGTGTCTGGAGCATGAAGCCGAGCCAGAACAGCAGACCCGCCAGCGTGACGGCGAACGCCGGGGCGCCCAGCACCGCGAAGAAGAAACCGTGCGCCGCGCCGATGACGGCACCCGCCGCGACGGCGAAGAGCACGGCCGCCCACTCGGGCCAGCCCTGGTTGACCGCGAGGACGGCCGCGAGGGCGCTGGACGCGCCGCTGACCGAGCCGACGGACAGGTCGATCTCGCCGAGCAGCAGCACGAAGACGATGCCGACGGAGATCATGCCGGTGCCGACCATCGTGACGGTGATGTCGCTGATGTTCTGAGCCGACAGGAAGGCCGAGTTGAGGCTCTGGAAGATCACGCAGATGGCGACCAGGCCGAGGATGACCGGCAGGGAGCCCAGCTCACCGGCCTTCAGCTTGCGCCGGAACTCGGTGAGGTAGCCGGCCAGACCCTGCTCCTGCACCAGCAGGCGGGGGTCGACGGCGGTCACCGCGGCCGCGGCGGCCTCGGTGTTGAGGACCTCGTGGTCCTGCGGCGTCGTGGAGGTCTTGTCGATGCTCACTTGGAAGCCTCCCCGTTCGTGCGCGCCGCACGGCGGGTCACGGCGTTCTCGGTGGCGCCGGTGATGGCGGAGATGATCTCCTCCTGCGAGGTCGTCTTGACCTCGAAGACGCCGTTGTTGCGGCCGAGCCGCAGCACGGCGACCTTGTCCGCGACGGCCTTGACGTCGGCCATGTTGTGGCTGATGAGGATCACGGCGTGCCCGCGCTCGCGCAGCCGCTCGACCAGGTCGAGGACCTGGGCGGTCTGCTCGACGCCGAGGGCGGCGGTGGGCTCGTCGAGGATGACCAGCTTGGGCTCGCCGAGCATGGAGCGGGCGATGGCCACGGTCTGGCGCTGACCGCCGGAGAGCGAGGCGATCGGGATACGCACGCTGGGGATGCGGATCGACAGCGTCTGGAGCAGCTCGAGCGAGCGGCGCTCCATCTCGACCTCGTCGAGGACACCGCGCTTCTTCAGCTCGCGGCCCAGGAAGAGGTTGCCGACGACGTCGATGTTGTCGCACAGCGCGAGGTCCTGGTAGACCGTCGCGATGCCCAGGCTCTGGGCGTCGTGCGGCCGGTTGATCGAGACGGCCTTGCCGTCCCACTCGATGACGCCCTCATCGATGGGGTGCACGCCGGCGATCGTCTTGACCAGCGTGGACTTTCCGGCGCCGTTGTCGCCCACCAGGGCGACCACTTCACCGGCGTGGACCTCAAGCTCTACGTCGGTGAGCGCCTGAACGGCACCGAACCGCTTGGAGACCCCGCGCAACGCCAGCACGGGCGTAGCGGACACGTGAACCATCTCCTTCGCCGCCTGACCCGGCGGAAGGGTTGTACAGAGAAGAGTTTTTTGGGGGGGGTTCCGTCCGGCGCCCCGCGCCGAGCTTGCGGGGCTGACGTATGCGCGGGGCGCCGGAGGAGTCTGGAGCAGTCATGTCCCGTGCGGGAATTCAAGGACGAATTCCCGCACCTGGAAAGGGACCTGAGGCTGCTTACTTGATGCCGAGCTTGTCGCAGGCGGCCTTGTACTTGCCGGTGCAGATCTCGGCGGCGGTGTAGACGCCGTCCTTGATGACGGTGTCGTTGATGTTCTCCTTCGTCAGCGAGGTGACGGGCACGAGCACGGACGGGATGCCCTTCTCGCTGCCGCTGTCGACCTTGTCCTTGGCGATGGAGTCGAGCGACTTGCCCTGGGCGAGCGCAACGGCCATCTCGGCCGCGGCGTTGGCCTCGGGGGCGTACGGCTTGTAGACGCTCATGTACTGCTCGTCGACGACGATGCGCTGCACGGCTGCCAGCTCGGCGTCCTGACCGGTGACCGGGACGTTGATGCCCGCGGCCTTGAGCGCGGTGATGATACCGCCGGCCATGCCGTCGTTGGCGGAGTAGACGCCGGCGATGTTGTTCTTGCCGACCGCCGAGATCGCCGCCTCCATCTCGGAGTTGGCGTTCTCCGGCTTCCACTCCTTGGTGTCGTACTCCTTGGCGATGGTGACCTTGCCGTCGAGCGCGGAGTGGGCGCCTTCCTTGAACTGCGCGGCGTTCGGGTCGGTGACCGAGCCGTTGATCATGACGACCTTGGAGTCCTTGGTCGCCTTGTCACCCAGCGCCTTCAGCAGGGCCTCGCCCTGGGTCTTGCCGACAGCCACGTTGTCGAACGAGGTGTAGGCGCTGATCGGGCCCTCGGCCAGGCGGTCGTAGGCGACGACCTTGATGCCGGCGTCGACGGCCTTCTGCACGGAGTTCTTGATCGCCTTGGCGTCGACGGCGTCCAGGATGAGGACGTCCACCTTGTTGGTGATCATGGTGTCGACCTGCTGGGCCTGCAGGTTGGCGTCCTGCTTGGCGTTGTTGTAGTCGACGGTGGCCTTGCCGTTCGTCAGCTCCTTGATCTTCTGCTGGATCAGGGGCCGGTCGAACTTCTCGTAGCGCGCGGTCTGGTTCTCCGGGAGCAGGAGACCGACCTTGATGTCGTCGCCCTTGGCGGCGGAGGCGGTGGAGTCGTTGTCGCCGCCGGCTTCCTCGGCGCTGCCACAGGCAGCCAGCGAGATGGCCATCGCACCAGCGGCAATGGCAACGGCGGCACGACGCATACGCGTGTTCACTTCAGAAACCTCCCTGACGAGGCCGCGACATTGCGGCCGAGGTGGCTGGAAGTCAACTCGGCCACACGTGCGACGTCAAGAAGTAAATCCTTAACGGGTTGGCAACGGTGCCATACGTTCTCTAAGTGAAGGCAGGCGTGGCCGCATGCAGCGTGCTGTCCAAAAGGGTTGAATCCCCCATCTCGCTGAGCGCGAGTGCGAGGGCTCCGAGCACTTCCGCACGCCCGCCAAGTGCCCCGGGGAGAACGGTCAGTTGGCGCGCCGCGCTGGGAATGGCGTAGCGGCCGACGGACTCCCGGATCGGTCCGAGAACCAGCTCGCCGGCCTCGGCAAGATCACCGCCGAGGACCACACGGCTCGGGTTCAGGAGGTTGCAGAGATTCGCGACTCCACTGCCGATATGACGGCCGACGTCGGCGATCACGCGACGGCAGCCCGGGTCTCCGTCCCTGGCCAGCCGTACGACGCCCTCCATGGTGAGGTCGGTGCCGTGGCTGGACTGGAGCAGCGGGAGCACATAGCGCGCGGCCGCGAAGGTCTCCAGGCAGCCACGGTTTCCGCAGCGGCAGACCGGGCCGGATTCATCCAGAGTAATATGCCCGATTTCACCCGCTGTGCCGCCCGGGCCCCGGTAGATCTTGCCGCTGATCACGAGGCCGGCGCCGACACCGCTGGCGACCTTGATGTACGCCAGGTCCCGCACGCCCCGTCCGCTGCCCCAGACCAGCTCGCCCAGGGCGCCCAGGTTGGCGTCGTTGTCCACGTGCACGGGCACGCCGAGGCGGTCGCGCAGTTCCTCGGCGGGCTTGGTGCCGGTCCAGCCGGGCAGGATGGCGGTCGAGCCGAGGGTGCCGGACTCGACGTCGATGGGCCCTGGCACGCCGAGGCCCACCCCGGCGATCTTGGACCGGTCGACGCCGGTCGCCGCGATCAGCCGGTTGACCAGCTGCTCTGCCCGGTCGAAGCCCTGTGTGGAGGAGGCGTCGACGTCCAGCGGCTCGGCCTCCTCGGCCAGCACCTGGTGGGCGAGGTTCCCGACCGCGACGCGCAAATGCGTATGCCCGAAGTCGACTCCTATGACGATCCCGGCATCCCCGCTCAGGGAGACGCTGCGGGCCCGTCGGCCGCCCGCCGAGGTGGGCGTGACCTCGACCGTGCCGCCGTCCTTGAGCTCGCGGACGATGTTGGAGACCGTCGCCGCCGACAGACCCGTGGTCCTGGCGATCTCCGCCTGGGTGAGCGATCCGGCAAGCCGGACGGCCCGGACGACCCGCTCCAGGTTGGCTCGGTGCAGCGACGACTGCGACCCCGGAGTCTCCACGACGACCTCCTGCGCGCGGGACCGCTTCGATGAGGCCCCGTCCGTGTCCAACTAGTGAACTCTAAGCTGAGCCGTTCGGGTTGCCTCCCGTCAAGAGGTTGAACCGGATCCGGGAATGTGCACACGCACGCGCGAGCCGCCCCGGTGTGGGACGGCTCACGTGTGACGTGGGGTGATGTGGTGCTTACGGTGGGGCCAACAGAGAGCGTTTACTTCAGCGCACCGGCCGTCAGGCCCGCCTGCACCTGTCGTTGGAAGATGAAGTAGACGATCAGCACCGGCAGCATCGCGATCATCATGCCGGCCATCAGGGCGCCCCAGTCGTTCTCGTAGCCCTGCTGCAGCGCGATCATGGCCAGGCCCTGGGTGAGCACGTACTTGTCCTCGTTCTGGTTGAGGACCATCGGCAGCAGGTACTGGTTCCACTGGCCCAGGAAGTTGAAGATGCCGATGCTGATCAGACCGGGCTTGGCCATCGGCAGCATCACCTGGAAGAACGTTCGCGTGTGCGACGCCCCGTCGATCAGCGCCGCCTCCGCGACCGAGGTCGGCAGGGTGCGGAAGAACGCGGTCATGAAGAAGACCGTGAACGGCAGCGAATAGGCGATGTAGACGAGGATCAGCCCGTGGTACGTCGCCAGCAGCGAGCTGCCGGGGAAGTCTCGCAGCACGAAGAACAGCGGGATGACCAGCATGAACACCGGGAAGGACATGCCGGCCACGAACATGAAGTAGATGAACCGGTTGCCCGGGAAGGTGAAGCGGGCCAGCACATAGGCGGCCATCGAGCCCAGCACCATGGTGCCGACCACCGAACCGCCCACCACGATCGCGGTGTTGAGGAAGTACTGGCCCATGTTCGCCTTGTTCCAGGCGTTGGCCCAGTTCTCGAAGTGCAACGAGGTCGGCAGCCCCCACGGGTCCGACAGGATGCCGTTGCTCGTCTTGAAGGAGCTCCACAGCACCCACAGCAGCGGCACGCCGACCATCAGCGCCCACAGGACGAGCATGCCGTGCGAGAAGACGTGCAGGATGCCGCCCTCGGAGCTGCGGCCGTCGGTCGCGCCGAGCTTCTTGCTGACGCTCGGACGGTCCGCCTCGTCCGTCTTGGTGACCGTGCCGGTGTTCGTGTCGGTCGTCATCGCCCCGTACCCCTAGAACTCGATCCGCTCACGCCGCGCGAAGCGCAGGGTGAGCACTGCGAACGTCATGGTGACGATGAGCATCGCGACGCCCATCGCGGACGCGTAGCCGAACTGGCTGTCGCGGAACGCCGTCAGATACAGGCGCAGCGGCATGACGTCCGTGGCGCCGTCGGGGCCGCCCATGTTGACCGACATGATCTGCACCAGGGCGAAGCCGTCCAGGGCGATGATGCCCATGTACACCCAGCCGGTCTGCACGGTGTCCCACAGCAGCGGCAGGGTGATCCTGAAGAAGGTGGGGAAGCGGCCCGCGCCGTCGAGCAGCGCCGCCTCGTAGATGTCCCGCGGGATGGAGGCCATCGCCGCCGAGAACAGCACGACGTAGAAGCCGACGTGGGACCAGATCATCACCGCCATGATGCAGAGCAGGGCGAGGCTCTTCTCGCCCAGCCAGGCGTTCTGCCAGCCGTCCAGACCGACCGCGCCGAGCAGGGAGTTGAGCATGCCGTCCTGCGGGTCCGGGTTGTAGATGTTGAACCAGATGACGGCGATGATGGTGATGGAGATGACCTGCGGGAAGAAGAAGACGAAACGGTAGAACTTCGATCCGGCGACACCGGTGATGACTTCGTTCTTACGCCGCTTTCCGCCGACATTCAGCATGAAGGCGAAGAACAGGCCGAGTCCCAGCGTCACGATCGGCACCGCGATCAGCATGTAGACGTTGTGCCACAGCGCGTTCCAGAAGTCCTCGTTGTGCCAGAGCTTTTCGAAGTTCTCGAGACCGACGAACTTCGCCGTGCCGACCAGGCCCGACCAGTCGGTCAGCGAGATCTGGAACGCCTGGACGAACGGCGAGATCACAAAGATCGCGTACACGATGACGGGCAGGGCCAGGAAGCCCACGATGAATCGGTATTTGCCGTGTTGCATGGAGCTTCCCGGCCCCTTCCCCTTCGAGTGCCGCTGTGCCGGACCGGACGCTTACTTCTCGCGCTTGAACTTCTTCACCGAGTCGTCCTTCCGGACGGCGTCGGCGTATTCCTGCGTCTTCTTGATCCAGTCGGCCGCCTTCAGCTCACCGGTGAGCAGCTGCCCGGTGAGACCGCCGATCTTCTCGTCGGTGAGCGACGGGTACCACTCCTGGAGCTGGAGGCTGATGATGTTGTCGCCGGCGTCCTTGAACGCCTTGCTCGCCGAGGCGAGGCCCGGCGAGAGAGTCATGCCCTCGGTCGCGTCGACCACACAGGTGAGCGACTTGACCTTGGTGGCGAAGTTCTGCGCGTGCTTCTTGGAGAGCATGATGCGCAGCAGCTCCATGCCGCCGGCCGGGTTCTTGCCCTTGGCGGACACGATGTAGGGCTCGGAGGGCTCGGCACGCAGGGTGCCGCTGGGCAGCTTGTCGCCGGCGGAGCCGTCGAACAGGGCGCCGACGGACATCCCGAAGTCCTTGGGCGTGGTCGGAGCGGCCTCGTTCTCCACCCAGGAGCCGTTGGGGATGAAGACGGCCTTGCCCTTGTTCCAGGCGGTCTGCGACTGAATGTGCGTCAGGCCCTGGCTGCCCTGGAGGAAGTACTTCTTGGCGGCCAGCTCCTCGTAGTGCTCGACGACCTGCTTGACCGCGTCGTTGCTGGTCCAGGCGTTCGGCTCGAGGTTGTCGATGGCGATCCAGCCCTCCATGCCACCGATCTTCGCGATCTGCGCGAACAGGTTGAAGTGGACGTAGTACGGATACTTTCCGGCGTACGTCCAGGGCGCGATGCCCTTCTTCTTGATCTCGCCGCAGAGCTTGACCATCTCGTCGAGGGTCTTGGGGTACTCCCAGCCGTTGTCGTCGAGGGCCTTCTGCGAGTACCAGGTGCCGTAGATGGTGAAGGCGTAGTAGAGCACGTCGAAGGTCTCGCCGTGCTTGCCCTTCTCGATGGTGCTCGGGTGGATGACGTCCGAGATCTTCTTGCTCGCGTCGTCCAGCGAGGGCGCGTCCAGCAGCGCCTTGAGGTCCTGGAGCTGGCCCTGGGTGGACAGCTTGTTCATGTCCAGGTGGTCGGCGCCGGAGTTGTCGATGACGTCCGGCGGGTTGCCGCCGGCGAAGCGCGGGGTCAGCTTCGGGCCGACCTGCTGGGTGCCGGTGTGCTTGACCTCGGCCTTGTACTTGGCCTTGTAGTCGGCCTCGGCGTCCTTGGCGTACTGGTCACCCAGGCCGCCCTTGAAGATGAACGCCTCCAGCGCGGTGCCCTCCTTGACCCCCAGGGGGTTGGTGGCGGACTTCGCGCCGCCCGGGGCCTTGCTCTCCTCGTCGCTGCCGCCGCCACCGCCGGTGGCACACGCGGAGAGGAAACTCATGGTCGGTACGGAGATCAGACCGAGGGCGGCGGACCGCCTGATCAGATCGCGACGCCCCACGCTTGCGGAGCCGTTGTTCTCAGGGTTCTCGCCGGAAGTGGATCCCATGCTCAAGTCCTCGCCTTCTCCAGGACTCAGGCGGTGAACCGGATCCTCCCCGGCACCGCGGTCGGGTCACGCTGGGTTGTGCAGGAAGTGCGGAATCATGTGAAGTGCCGACAGGTATAGTCCACTTCCCGCCAGCGGAGCAAGATCGAATGCAAGGTTGGCCGATGGTCTTTTCCGAGTTGAGACCTCGCAGAAATATGAGCGGCCTGTGCGCAGCTTGCCCGGAATAATCCGCGACATAGGCCCCGTATGCCGCACCCAACACCCTTGACAATACCCGGCACTTGAGCCACAACTGATCCTTGCGCAGCGAAGTTGACAACGTTGTCCCGTGCGCAGGGAGGGTACCGGCTTATGCAGCAGAGAGCTCGGCACAGATGGGGTACGGCGGTCGTGTCGGCGACCGCCTTTGCTTTGACCGTGGGCTCGCAGGGCGTGGCGGTCGCCCTGCCCGAGGCCCCCGCGACGGCCGACCGGAGCTTCGCCTCCTCGTTCGAGGCGGACGATCCGGCACCCGACTGGCTCAATACCGTCGACACCACCCCGGACGGCGACAAGCGCGCCTCGGGCGTCGACGGCGGCTACAGCAGTGGCATTCCGGGCAATGTGACCGACCACGTCACCGATGTCCGGGCCAGCGGCGAGAACACCGGTGGCGGTGAGGTCAAGGAGAACCTCTCCGACGGGGAGTCGAGCAGCAAGTGGCTGGTCTTCGAATCCACCGGATGGGTGGAATTCGACCTTGACAAACCGATAAAAATCGCGAAATACGCGCTCACCTCGGCCAACGACTACGCCGAACGTGACCCGCGGGACTGGACCCTGAAGGGCTCCACGGACGGCAAGGACTGGAAGACCCTCGACACCCGCTCCGGCGAGACGTTCGACGAGCGGTTCCAGACAAAGACCTACGACCTCTCGGAACCGGCCGAATACCAGCACTTCCGGCTGGAAATCACCCAGAACAACGGCGCCTCCGACATCCTTCAGCTCGCCGACGTCCAGTTCTCCACGGGCGGCAGCGACGGTCCGGTCCCGCAGGACATGCTCTCCCTCGTCGACCGCGGCCCGAGCGGCTCCCCGACCGCGAAGGCGGGCGCCGGCTTCACCGGCAAGCGAGCGCTGCGCTACGCCGGCCGGCACACGGCGGACGGGCGGGCGTACTCGTACAACAAGGTCTACGACGTGAACGTGGCCGTCGGCCGCGACACCCGGCTGTCCTACCGCGTCTTCCCGTCGATGGCCGACGGCGACCGCGACTACGACGCCACGAACATCTCGGTCGACCTGGTCTTCACCGACGGCAGCCACCTCAGCGACCTCGGTGCCACCGACCAGCACGGCTTCCCGCTCTCCCCGCGCGGACAGGGCGCGGCCAAGGTGCTGTACGTCAACCAGTGGAACGCCGTCGCCTCACGGATCGGGTCGGTCGCGGCGGGCAGGACGGTCGACCGGATAGTCGTGGCGTACGACTCCCCCAAGGGCCCGGCGAAGTTCCGGGGCTGGCTGGACGACATCACCCTGAAGTCCGTCGCGCCTCAGAAGCCGAAGGCCCACAAGTCGGACTACGCGCTCACCACCCGCGGCACCCTCTCCAGCGGCGGCTTCTCACGCGGCAACAACTTCCCGGCGACCGCGGTTCCGCACGGCTTCAACTTCTGGACGCCGGTGACGAACGCGGGCTCGCTGAGCTGGCTGTACGACTACGCCCGCGCGAACAACGACGACAATCTGCCGACGATCCAGGCGTTCAGCGCCAGCCATGAGCCCAGCCCCTGGATGGGCGACCGGCAGACGTTCCAGGTGATGCCGTCGGCCGCCTCCGGCACCCCGGACACCGGACGCGAGGCGCGCGAGCTGGCCTTCCGGCACGAGAACGAGACCGCGCGGCCGTACTACTACGGGGTGCGGTTCGAGAACGGGCTCAAGGCGGAGATGGCGCCGACCGACCATGCGGCGGTGCTGCGCTTCACCTACCCGGGCGACGACGCGAGCGTCCTCTTCGACAACGTGACGGACCAGGCGGGGCTCACGCTCGACAAGGAGAGCGGGACCTTCAGCGGCTACTCGGACGTGAAGTCCGGGCTGTCCACGGGCGCCACCCGCCTCTTCATCCACGGCGCGTTCGACAAGCCCGTCACCGAGGGGTCCTCCAGCGGCGTGAAGGGGCATCTGCGCTTCGACGCCGGTGACGACCGCACCGTGACCCTCCGCCTCGCCACCTCGCTGATCAGCGTCGACCAGGCGAAGGACAACCTGCGCCAGGAGGTCGACGGCGCCTCCTTCGAGACGGTGAAGTCACGCGCCCAGCGCCAGTGGGACAAGCTCCTCGGCAAGGTCGAGGTGGAGGGCGCGACCCAGGACCAGCTGACCACGCTGTACTCCAGCCTGTACCGGCTGTACCTGTATCCCAACTCCGGCTTCGAGAAGGTCGGCTCGAAGTACCAGTACGCGTCGCCGTTCTCCCCGATGCCGAATCCGGACACCCCGACGCACACCGGCGCGAAGATCGTGGACGGCAAGGTGTACGTCAACAACGGCTTCTGGGACACCTACCGGACGACCTGGCCGGCGTACTCGCTCCTCACGCCGAGCCAGGCGGGCGAGATGGTCGACGGCTTCGTCCAGCAGTACAAGGACGGCGGCTGGACCTCTCGCTGGTCCTCCCCCGGCTACGCGGACCTGATGACCGGCACGTCCTCGGACGTCGCCTTCGCGGACGCCTACGTCAAGGGCGTCGACTTCGACGCGAAGTCGGCGTACGACGCGGCCGTGAAGAACGCGACCGTGGTGCCCCCGTCGTCCGGTGTCGGCCGCAAGGGCATGGCGACCTCGCCGTTCCTCGGCTACACGAGCACCGAGACGCACGAGGGCCTGTCGTGGGCGCTGGAGGGCTACCTCAACGACTACGGCATCGCGAAGATGGGCCAGGCCCTTTACAAGAAGACCGGAGACAAGCGCTACAAGGAGGAGTCGGCGTACTTCCTCAACCGCGCCCAGGACTACGTCAACCTCTTCGACTCCAAGGCCGGCTTCTTCCAGGGCCGCGACGAGAAGGGCGACTGGCGCGTCGAGTCCTCCAAGTACGACCCGCGCGTGTGGGGCTACGACTACACGGAGACGAACGGCTGGGGCTACGCCTTCACCGCCCCGCAGGACAGCCGGGGCCTGGCCAACCTCTACGGCGGCCGTGGCGGCCTCGGGGACAAGCTCGACGAGTACTTCGCCACCCCGGAGACGGCCTCGCCCGACTTCGTCGGTTCCTACGGCGGCGTCATCCACGAGATGACGGAGGCGCGGGACGTCCGGATGGGCATGTACGGCCACTCCAACCAGGTCGCCCACCACGCGAACTACATGTACAACGCCGCCGGGCAGCCCTGGAAGGCGCAGAAGAACGTCCGCGAGGTGCTGTCCCGGCTGTACGTCGGCAGCGAGATCGGACAGGGCTACCACGGCGACGAGGACAACGGCGAGCAGTCGGCCTGGTTCCTCTTCTCCGCGCTGGGCTTCTATCCGCTGGTGATGGGCAGTGGCGAGTACGCGATCGGGTCACCCCTGTTCACCAAGGCGACGGTTCAGCTGGAGAACGGCCGCAAGCTGGTCGTCAAGGCGCCGAAGAACAGTGCCCGCAATGTGTATGTGCAGGGCCTGAAGGTCAACGGCGTGCCGTGGAAGTCGACTTCGCTCCCGCACTCGCTGATCGCGAAGGGTGGCGTCCTGGAGTTCGACATGGGCCCGCGGCCCTCCACCTGGGGCACCGGCAAGAACGCCGCGCCCGTGTCGATCACGCAGGACGACGAGGTGCCGACGCCGCGGACGGACGTGCTGAAGGGCGACGGGGCGCTGTTCGACAACACGTCGGCGACGCAGGCGAGTGTCACCTCGCTGGAGCTGCCGGTGTCCGAGCGCACCAAGGCCGTGCAGTACACCCTGACATCGTCGGCCGAGCGGGCGAAGGCTCCGACCGGCTGGAAACTCCAGGGGTCGAACGACGGCACCACATGGCGGACCCTCGACGAGCGCTCCGGGCAGTCCTTCGCCTGGGACCGGCAGACACGGGCGTTCTCCGTGGGGTCACCGGGTACGTACGGGAAGTACCGCCTGGTGCTCGACGGTGAGGCGGTGGTGTCGGAAGTCGAACTGCTCGCCTGAGCAGACGCATTGGGGGTCTCATGCAGGGTGTCGATCGGCCTGGCTGCCGGACGAGGCGTTCCGGCCGATCGGCACCCGGCGGACGCTGATCCGCGGTTCGGGTCCGTTGGTGGACACGGCCCACGGTGAGACCTACACCTTCGGACGCGGTGACGGCCGTACGACCGTCACCGCGTCCGGCGCGTCCGGGCTGCTGTACGGCCTCTTCCATGTCGTGCGGCTCGGGGAAGCCGCGTTCCGCCTCGATCGTCAACGCGAGCGGCACGCACCGGCGTCGGCGCTACGGATGCTCGACCACTGGGACAACGTCGCCGTCCACCCGGTGATGGGCCAGGTGGAGCGCGGGTACGCCGGCGGCTCGCTTTTCTGGGCGGGCGACCGGGCGCGCGGTGAGCCGCTGGGGCGGGTGCGGGCGTACGGCAGGCTGCCGGCGGGGTGCGGGATCAACGCCGTGGCGGCGAACAACGCATCGCGGCCGTCGGCAACAGCCAGGGCGGCGGGCTCGCCCTGGCAGTCGCGGGTCTCGTCCCCGGCCTCGCCGCGCTCCTGGTCACCGCCCCCGTTCCTGTGCGGCATCCGACGCGCCCTCGACCTCACCGACGCGGGGCCCTACGGCGAGATCGCCGCGTACCTGTCCGTGCACCGGGGCGCCGAGCGGACCGCCTACGACACGCTCGCCCACATCGAGGGGATCTCCTTCGCCCGCCGCGCCCACGCCCCGGCGCACTTCGGCGTCGGCCTGCGCGACACGGTGTGCCCGCCGAGCGGGACGTACGGCGCCTTCAACCACTGTGCGGAGCTGTCCGGCGCCGACCTCGCAAGGAGATCCACCCCTATCCGTTCAACGGCCACGAAGGCGGCGACGCGATGCATGTGTGCCGCCAACTTGACTGGCCGGCGGATGAGTTGAACCCGTTACACCTCAGCCCACCGCCAGAGTGAACACGTGCAGATCGCTGTCCTCCGGCAGTGTCACGCGCGCGATCGCCCTGCCCGCCGGCGCACTGAACGGCCGGGTGGCGAAGACGTAGGTGTCGACGGGGTCCCGGTCCGCGCCGGCGACGTTCCGGTACGCGGCCCGGGCGACGATCTCGTTGCCGTACTGGACCGTCCCGGCGCCGCCGCCGACGGTCCAGTCGGTCAGAGCGAGGTCGACGGTGTCGGTACTGCCGTCGGTGTAGGTGACGGTGGCCCGGGACTGCTGGTTGCCGTTGACGCCACTGCCGAGGAAGGACACCTGGCTTGTTGGGTGCGTGAGTTCGATGGTCTGCCCGGCTGCCGAGACATTGTCCGGGCGTCCGCTCGCCGAATCCGGCCAGGTGAAGCTGAGCCCTCCGCCGACCGTGCCCTGCTTGCCCGCCGTCAGACCGGCTTCGGCGAGCGCCTGCCGGGAGTAGCTCCAGCCGCCGCCGTCGAAGTCGGCCTCGTCGTGGTCACCGGCGTCGTCGGAGATGCCCGTGTTGTCGTAGGCGGCGAGGAGTGTGCCGGGTGCCGCGACGGTCAGAGAGACGGGCTGCACGTAGGAGGTGTCGCCGGAGGTCACGGTCACGTCGACGTCGTAGAAACCCTGAGCCGCGCCCGCGCCCGAGCTCAGCGTGATCTCCTGTGTGCCGCCAACGACCTTTCCCGCGACCGGAGTTGCCGTGATGCCATCGGGCGTGGCGACCCGGAAGCGCACCTCGGGCCCCTCTCCCCCGCTCATCGACAGGGCACGAATGCCGACCTTCGTACTCCCGCCGGGCGCGACGGTCGCCGTGGTCGGCCCGACGCCGATCTGGTGCGGCTGCTCGCCGTCACGGAAGGACGGCGGGGCCGCCGAAGCTCCCCAGGCGGGGTCGGGCGCACCGGAGAGGGTGTAGTCCAGCCGGCCACCCTCGCGCACGAAGGACGCCGGGAGCCAAGCCCGGTCGCTCGTACGGCCGTTGACCTTCAGGGAGCGGATGTACGGGGCGTCGGCGTCGGCGCCCTCCGCGCGTACGGAGATGTCGTTGCCGTTCGGGCGGTCGATCTCGACGCGTGGGAACAGCGGTGAGGCGAGGACCAGTTCGGCGCGGGACGGCACCTGGGGGTACATGCCGAGCGCGGAGAACACGTACCAGGACGACATCGCACCGAGGTCGTCGTTGCCGGGGATGCCGCCGGGCTCGGTGGACCACAGCTCACGCATCGCCGCCCGCACGGTTTCCTGCGTCTTGTACGGGGCGCCCGCGTAGGCGTAGAGGTAGGGCACGTTGATGGACGGCTCGTTGTCCAGCTCGGCCTTGCCGCCGCCGCTGCCGGTGAAGGCCCAGCTGCCGTCGGCGTTGCGGAAGAAGGCGTCGAGGCGTTTCACGGCCGCGTCACGTCCGCCCATCGCGGCGAACAGACCCGCGGGGTTGTGCTGGACCATCCAGGTGTACTGGGCCGCCGTACCCTCCACGAACCCGTTGCCGGTGGCCGGGGTGAAGCCGGTGACCCAGCTGCCGTCCGCCTTGCGGTTGGCGATGTAGCCGCCGGTCGGGGTGGCGGCGATGTTGAAGTTGTTCTGCCACCACTGGGAGCGGCGGGCGAAGGTCGTCGCCGTGTCCTTCCGCCCTGCCCCGGCGGCGAGTTGGGAGAGGGCGAAGTCGGCACCGGACATCTCCAGCGTCTCGGCGGCACCGCCCCACGCGTTCGACACGGACGGCATGTAGTGGTGCTTGAGGTACTTGTCCAGGGAGGGCCGCTGGCCGACGGACAGCACCGGCTTCCCGGCCGGCGACAGATCTTGATCGGTGGGGACTGTCGCCGCCTTCACGAGTGAGTTCAGGGCCCCGCGCAGATCGAAGTCCGTGCCGCCGAAGGCGCGAATGCCGGCCAGCGCGATCGGTGACGGGTCCCCGTTCATGACGTGCGTGCCGCTCGCGCCCTGCAGCCAGCGGTCCCAGATGCCGCCGTTCTGCTCCGCGAGTTCGTACAGGGACTGGGCGATGTCCGCACCGACGCGGGGATTCAGCAGGGTGAGCAGCTGGACCTGGTCGCGGTAGACGTCCCAGCCGGAGAAGGTGCCGTACTGGGCGTGGTGGCCGCGGCCGACGGTGTGGACCTTGCCGTCTGGGCCGCGGTATCGGCGGTCGGTGTCGCTGATGACGTTCGGGTGGAGGAGGGAATGGTAGAGCGCGGTGTAGAAGGTGATGCGCTGGTCGTCGGTGCCGCCGCCGACGCGGATCGCGGACAGCCGGTCACGCCAGGCGCGGCGGGCGGCGTCGCGTACGGCGGCGAAGGAGCGCTGCGGCGGGTTCTCCGCGGCGAGGTTGGCCTCGGCGCCGGCCCGGCTGACGTACGAGATGCCGACCTTGACGTTCACCGGTCCGGTGCCGGGCGCGAACCGGACGTAGCCGCCGGCGCCCTTGCCCGCCACCGGCCGCCCGCCGTTCGCGAACCCGCCCGTGCCGCCGCTCGCCTCGGTGGAGCCGGGGTTGAGCCTGTCGTCCTGCCAGGTTCCCGTGGCCTGGAAGGCGCGGTCGAAGCGGGCGGTGAAGTGGAGGGTGTAGTAGGCGCGTCGGCCCTCCGGGTCGAGGTATCCGCAGAAGTTGCCGGACGTGACCGATCCGGAGATCGTGCGCCGCACCGGATCGATCCGGACCGTCGAATCGGTCGACCCGACCTCGGAGTTGGCGCTTCTGACGAGCAGCGAGGCGGGCTTGCCGGCCGGGAAGGTGAAGCGAGCCGAGCCGGTGCGGGCGGTGGCGGTGAGGTCGGCCGTGACGCCGGACGCGAGGCGGACCGTGTAGCGGCCGGGCTCGGCGGTCTCGTCGACATGGCTGAAGTCGGAGGCGTAGACGGCGTCCTTGGTGTCGCTCGCGGGCGACGAGGTGACCTCACCGGCGTACGGGAAGAACGGGATGTCACCGCTGCCGCCCGCGCAGCCGGTGCCGGACATGTGGGTGAGGCTGAAGCCCCGGATGCGGGTGGCGTCGTGGTGGTAACCGCCGGGCGCGGCGGTGCGGGTGGCGTCGCCTCGGGTGTTCTCGGGGCTGAAGGAGAACATGCCGAACGGCGTGACGGCGCCCGGGAAGACATTGCCGCCGTTCTTGGTGCCGATGAGTGGATCGACGTACGGGGTGGGGTCCTGCACCAGGCCCGGGGGTGCGGTGGTCGCCGCGAGGGCGGAGGTGGCGCCGGTGACCGCGAGAAGCGCGGCCGGCAGCACGGACATGGGACGGAAGCGCATGACGCGGCCCCTCCTCCTTCGGACGGGTCGCGCACCACAGGTCGCACAAGCCGCGGGGACAGTAGCGTGCGCCACGCGTACCACGGAAGAGAGCCCGCGGGCGCGAGGGCACGCGGGCGGCGCACCCGAACGGCTGAGCAGCCCAACTGAGTTGACATCGTTGTCCGTTGAGGCGGTAGAGTCATGTGCAGACCAATCGACAACGTTGTCGCATCGCGGCATCGCACGAGCCACGCACCATCCGGACGGCCCCACTTCCCCCCTCGGGCCCGTCCGGCTCGCGGACCCGGTGGATGGCGGCTCAGCGTCCACCGGGTCCGCCCGGAGCCACGGCCTCCGGGCGATCCGGCCTTAAAGATCAGGCCCTAGAGATCAGGCCCTGAGGATCAGACCCCGGGGATCAGCCCACCCGGCAGGGCAAGGTCGTCGTACTGTCGCCGCCGGAGCCGGAGACGACGTAGCCGAACGTCGTGCTCTCCCCCGGATCGAGGGAGCCGTTCCAGTCGGCGTTGTGGACCATCACGTCCTGGCCGGTGTAGGTCGCGTTGCCGCTCCAGAGGCTCTCGACCTTCTGGCCGGTCGGGAGCGTCCAGTCGACCATCCAGCCGAGCATCGGGACGTCGCCGCTGTTGGTGACGGTCACTTCGGACTGGTGGCCGCCCGACCAGTTGCCGGTCGTGCGGCGGGTGGCGGAGCACGCGCCGGGCACCGGGTCGGTCGGGTTGCCGGGCTCCTTGATGCCGGTCACCTCGCCATTGCCGCCGTCGAAGACGATGTCGGAGCAGGAGTAGAAGGTCTCCGCGCTGTCCGAGCGCTGCCAGACCATGTAGACGAGGTGGCGGCCGGACTTGTTCGCCGGAAGCTGCCCGCTCCAGGAGTAGTTGGCCTCGACCGTGCCCGGAGAGCCGTTGAGCGGCGGGTGGTCGACGCTCAGGAAGGGCCGCTCCTCCATGTCGCCCCAGGTGAGGGGCTGGGTCGGGTCGAAGCCGTCCTTGGTGATGTAGACGTGGAACCAGCCGGGGTGCGCCGCCCAGGCGTTGTAGGAGAAGTCGACCGTCGCACCCGAGGTCAGGTGGGTGAGGGGCCAGTCCTTGCTCGGCGTGTTGAAGCCGGTGAAGTTGCTGTTGCCGCCGCTGCACAGCTCACCGTCGGGCACGAAGCCGCGGGTGCGGCCGGCGCCGTCGGAGCGCAGCACCGAGAACCAGTTGTAGAACGGCGTGGTCCCGCTGACCTGCTGGGCCGCCCGGCAGGCCGGGTTGACGGGCTTGATCTCCCCGGTGTCGGTCAGCCCGTCCTGCCAGCACAGGAAGGTGCGGCTGCCCGGCTTCATGGGCGTGCCGTGAGCCTCGGCCTCGCCGCCGGCGCTCATGACCAGGGCCACGGCCGGGATGGTCGCGAGCAGGGAGACCAGGACGAGGAAGAGGGCTCTGGCGCGGGTGGGGAGAGTTAATCGGCGGGGCGGCGGGGTGGTCGCCCCCGAGTCATTCGTTGTCAGGATCATGACATGCGAGTCCGTTCCTTCAGGTACGGGCCATGGGATGGGTGTGCGGATTTGCGGCTGCCGCATGAGGTCGCGCGGGGCAGGAGCGGTCCGGGTGGCGGGTTCCGGTCCGCCAACTATGGGAGCGCTCCCACCCCGCCTGTTGCGGAAGGTAGCGCCGTGGGGCGTGGTTGTAAACGCCTTTCGCAACCGTCAAAGGCGCGCCATGGCATCGCCGGTTCGGGTGGCGATACCTTCGTACGTACGATCACGCCGCGTATCGGCGTCCACACTGGCGTCCATGGGGGCAGTGATGACCACACCCCAGCGGGGACCGGCGACCGAGGACACCTGGATGTTCCCTCCGGCCGACGGCTGGACTTTCGACCAGGTCAAGGACCTGGAGCTGCCCTTCGACTGGGAACTCGTGGACGGAGTGATCGTGGTTCGCGGGCAGACCAATGTCTGGCACAACGAAGTGCGGGACGGCATCGCCGACGCCCTCAAGGCCGCACGGGCATCGCCCTACCGAGCCCTGACCGAGCATTGCGTGATGGTGGACGACCGGAACACCCCCAAACCCGACGCGGTCGTCTACGACCCTCGGAATCTGAACTTTTTCGAGGCCGAGTGCATCCCGGTGGCGAAGGTCGCCCTGGCCGTGGAAGTCGTCTCCCCCGGCTCCCGCCAGGACGACCGCGTACGCAAGCCCGCACTCTTCGGGGCGCACAAGATCCCGTACTACTGGCGCGTGGAACTGGACCGGGACCAGAAGCTCGCAGTGCACGAGTACTGGCTCAACGCGGACACCCGTTCCTACTTCCCCGCACCGTCGCACCCGGTGCACCACGACAAGCTGGTCACCGAGCCGCCCTTCCCGATCGAGATCGACCTCGACGCGCTCGTAGGGTTCTGACCTCGCCGCATCCCTCCCGCGACCCCGTCCACCGACTGGACGGCCATAGCCACCAGACATAAGCAGTGCTACAAATGCCCGCATGGCGGAGCGTTTCGCCCGTTTTGGGCGCCACTCCCTGCGGTCACTGATCGGCAAGAGCCCTCGGAGCGTCGCCGGACAGGTCTTCGTGATGCAGGTGACGCTTGTCGTGCTGCTCGTGGTCAGCGCCGTCGTCGCGCTGGTGCTGCAGTCGGACCGGGACACCAATGCGGAGGCCAAGCGCCGCTCCGTCGCCGTCGCGCAGACCTTCGCGCACGCTCCGGGCGTCGAGGCGTCGCTGCGGGCCGCCGACCCGTCGAGCGCTCTTCAGCCGCTCACCGAAGCCGGGCGCAAGGCCGCGGGCGTCGACTTCATCGTGGTCATGGACACCAACGGCATCCGCTACACCCACCCCATCCCGGACCGGATCGGCAAACGGTTCGTGGGCCGGATCGAGCCGTCGCTGGCCGGGAAGGTCTACACCGAGAGCGTCCAGGGCCCGCTGGGCCACGAGGTACAGGCGACGGTTCCCATCCGCGACGCCGACGGCAGGGTGACCGCCCTCGTCTCCTCGGGCATGAAGGTCGAGAACGTCACCAGCCACATGCACCGGCAGTTGCCGATCATCCTGGGCGCCGGGGCCGGCGCGCTCGTGGTGTCGACCGGCGGGATGGCGCTGGTGGGCAGGCGGCTGCGCCGGCAGACCCACAGTCTGGCCCCGGACGAGATGAGCCGCATGTACGAGCACCACGACGCGGTGGTGCACTCCGTGCGGGAAGGGGTGCTGATCATCGGTGACGACGGACAGCTGCTGCTCGCCAACGACGAGGCCAGGCGGCTGCTGGAGCTGTCGCCCGACGCGGAGGGCCGGCCCCTCCGAGAGATCTCCGGCCTCGACCCCGAAACGGCGGCACTGCTCGCCTCCGGGCGCGAGGCCAACGACGAGGTGCACATCGCCGGAGGGCGGCTCCTGGCGGTCAACCAGCGAACCACGGACCGCGACGGAGGCCCCAGGGGAACCGTGGTGACACTCCGCGACACCACCGAGCTCCAGGCGGTGTCCGGCAGGGCGCAGCTCGCCCGTGAGCGGCTGGATCTGCTGTACGACGCGGGACTGTGCATCGGCACGACCCTCGACGTGATCCGCACGGCCGACGAACTGGCGCAGGTCGCCGTCCCCCGCTTCGCCGACTTCGTCACCGTGGACCTGGCCGACGGCGTCGTGCACGGTGAAGAGCCGACTCCCACGGCGACGGACATACGACGCGTCACCGTGCGCGGCATCCGCGACGACCATCCGCTCTATGAAAAGGGCCGGCTGATCGACTTCCTGCCTTCCACGCCCCAGGGACGCGGCTACGGCACCGGCCGCTCCGAGCTGGTGACCGACCTGTCGACCGCGACGGACTGGCACGAACAGGACCGCGAGCGCACCCGGGACATCCTCGACTACGGCATCCACTCGCTCATCACCGCCCCGATCCAGGCCCGCGGGGTCGTGCTGGGCATGGCCAACTTCTGGCGTGCCGAGCACGACCCCTTCGACGAGGAGGACCTGTCGCTGGCGGAGGAGCTGGTGGCCCGGGCGGCCGTCAGCATCGACAACGCCCGCCGGTACACCCGTGAGCACGCCCTGGCGGTCACCCTTCAGCGCAGCCTGCTGCCGCGGGCCCTGCCCGAGCAGAGCGCCCTCGACGTCGGCCATCGCTACATCCCGGCGCAGTCGGGTGTGAGCGGTGACTGGTTCGACGTGATTCCGCTGCCGGGGAGCCGGGTGGCGCTCGTCGTCGGTGACGTGGTCGGCCACGGCCTGCATGCCGCCGCCACGATGGGACGACTGCGTACCGCGGTGCACAACTTCTCCACGCTCGACCTGCCGCCCGACGAGTTGCTGAGCCATCTGGACGACCTGGTGGGCCGTATCGACCAGGACGAGTCCTCGAGTGCGGAGACGGCCGCGGACCTCGTGGGCGCCACCTGCCTGTACGCGATCTACGACCCCACGAGGCGCCGCTGCGTCATGGCGAGAGCGGGGCATCTGGCGCCGGCGCTGGTCCACCCCGACGGCAGCGTGGCCTTCCCCGAACTGCCGGCCGGACCACCCCTCGGCCTCGGCGGGATGCCGTTCCAGACGGCCGAGCTGGACCTCGACGAGGGCTCCCAGCTCGTCCTGTACACCGACGGCCTCGTGGAGGACCGCGCGCGCGACCTGGACGTGGGCATGGAGCTGCTGCGCAAGACGCTGACGGGCCACCCCGACCGGCCCCCGGAGGAGAGCTGCCAGGCGGTGCTGGACGAGTTGATGCCCGGTCGGCCCAAGGACGACGTCGCTCTGCTCATCGCCCGCACTCGGGCGCTCCCGCCGGACCGGGTCGCCGACTGGGACGTGCCACGCGATCCGGCCGCCGTGTCAGGGATGCGCGAAGCCGTGTCCGGGAAGCTCGCGGAATGGGGCCTGTCCGAGCTGGACTTCGCCACGGAGCTCGTGCTGAGCGAGCTCGTCACCAACGCCATCCGCTACGGCTGCGGGGAGATCCACGTGCGGTTGATCCACGACCGCACGCTGATCTGCGAGGTTGCCGACGGCAGCAGCACCTCCCCGCATCTGCGGTACGCCGCGACGACCGATGAGGGAGGCCGGGGCCTGTTCCTCGTCTCACAGATGACCGAGCGCTGGGGCACCCGGTACTCCCCGCAGGGCAAGGTGATCTGGGCCGAACAGGCACTGCCGGACGTCGACCCCGACGGCGAGGACTAGCCCCGCGCCGGCGGGCGGGCGGTGCAGAGGGCGGGAAGCGCTGCCGGGACGGACGGGCCCGGCACCGGGTCCGGCGGCGGTGGCTCGGCGCCCGCGGGCGGCAGTTGGATAGTGAACTGCGTACGGCCCGGCTCGCTCTCCACGTCGATACGGCCGCCGTGCGCGGACGCGATCGCCGCCGCGATGGCGAGGCCGAGACCGGAGCCGCCGCCCCGCGCACCGCCGCGGGCCCGGGAGGTGTCGGCGCGGGTGAAGCGGTCGAAGACCTGCGGGAGGAGGTCGGACGGGATGCCCGGCCCGTCGTCGCGGATCCGGATCGCGCACCGGCCGGCGTCGGTCTCGACGGAGGCGACCACCGTCGTGCCCGGCGGGGTGTGGACCCGAGCGTTGGACAGGAGGCCCGCCACCACCTGATGCAGCCGGGCCTCGTCGCCCAGGACCAACGGGGATGCGTCAAGGCGGAGTTCGAGCTGCCAGTCATGCTCTCCCCCGGCGGCCCGCGCGTCCCACACGGCCTCCGCGACCAGCGCGGCCACATCCACCTCGGCGGACTGCAGGGGACGGCCCTCGTCCAGCCGGGCCAGCAGCAGCAGGTCCTCCACCAGACCCGTCATCCGGGCCGACTCGGCCGAGACGCGGCGCCAGGCGAGCGTCGGCTCGATCCGGTCGGTGCCGCGGTTCATGAGTTCGGCGTACCCGGCGATCGAGGCCAGCGGGGTGCGCAGTTCGTGGCTGGCGTCGGCGAGGAAGCGGCGCATGCGCTCCTCGGTGCGCCGGCGGGCGGTGAAGGAGGACTCGACGTGGTCGATCATGCGGTTGAGGGCGGCGCCGACCTGTCCGGCCTCGCTGGCGGGGTCGGTGTCCCGGGCCGGGACGCGGGTGAGGCCGACGACCTCGCCACGGTCGAGCGGGGCGCGGGAGACCTCGGCGGCGGTGGCGGCGACCCGGCCGAGGGGGCGCAGTTGGCGTCGTATGACCACCGTGCAGACGCAGCCCGCCACGAAGAGCCCGGCCACCGCGACGGCGGCCTCGGCGACGACCAGTCCGCCGATCATGCGCCGGACGTCGTCCATGGGCAGCCCGGCGAGGACGCGGACGCCACCGCTTTCGACGGCGGTGAGCCGGTAGGTGCCGAGGCCCGGCACGGTCCGGGTGTGCTGGGAGCCGTCGATGGCGATGTTCGCCAGGGTGGCGATCTGCGCGGCGGTGAGGCTCTTCGGAGCGGCGTCCTGGCCGACGACCTCGGCGGCGACGACCCTGCCGTCCGCGGCGAGGCGGGCGGCGAGCATGCCGGTGGCGTGGCCGTTCTCGTTGAGGAAGCCCAGGTCGTCCTCGATCTCCGGGTGCAGTGCGGCCCCGCCCAGGCTGCGCGAGGCGGCCGCCGCGACCCGGCCGTCCAGGTCGCCCATGAGGTAGGCGCGTTGGACGACGGCGCTGGTGAGCGCCATCGTGGCGCAGACGAGGACGAGGGTGGCGCTGACGAATACGAGCAGGCGGGTGCGCACCGAGCGGGTACGCAGCCGTGGGCGGTGCGCGGAGGTCCGCTCCTGCGGTCGGTTGCGAGGCGGGCGCAGGCTCATCTCCCGTCCTCCACCGGCCGGATGACGTAGCCGAGGCCGCGCACGGTGTGGATCATCGGCGCCCGCCCCCTGTCGATCTTGCGGCGAAGGCCGGCGACGTGGACTTCGACGAGGTTGCCGCCGCCGTCGAAGGAGCTGCTCCAGACGTGAGCGAGGATCTGCGCCTTGCTGAGCACCTGCCTCGGGTGGCCCATCAACAGGCTGAGCAGGTCGAACTCCTTCGCGGTGAGCTGGACGGCGACGCCGGCGCGGTGCACCTCGCGGGTCTCCTCGGTCAGCACGAGGTCGCCGAGGACGCGTACGCGGTCGCCGCTCCGGGTCCGCTCGGCCGCGGCCCGGCGCAGCAGTCCGCGCAGCCGCAGCACGACCTCCTCCAGGGAGAACGGCTTGGTGACGTAGTCGTCGGCGCCGGCCCCGAGCCCCTCGAGCCGGTGCGCCAGGGCGTCGCGGGCGGTGAGCATGAGGACGGGCAGCTTCGGGTTGTCGTACCTGAGGCGGCGCAGCACCTGGAGGCCGTCCAGGTCGGGCAGCATCCCGTCGAGCACGACGGCGTGCGGTGCGCAGCCGCGCGCGATCCTCAGCGCGCTCTGCCCGTCCGGGGCCGGGCAGGCGCGCCAGCCCGCCTCCTCCACGGCCACGGAGAGCACGTCGGTGAGCGCGGGCTCGTCGTCGACGATGAGCACACGGACGCGGCCGGTGCGGAACCCTGCGGTGCCAGTCATGTCCGGATCGTGTCCCGGTCCGCTGAGGGAACGCTGTGTTCCACCTGAGGGTGGGTGATGACCTGGGGTTTCCCGGCGCGGGCATGGCGAAGGGCCGCACCCCCGTCGCCGGGGATGCGGCCCTCCACAGGGTTCTCAACTGCCCTGCCGTACCGCTTGCCTGCGCTCTTGCCCGATCGCTTACTTGCGGATCAGGGAGCGCAGCACGTACTGCATGATGCCGCCGTTGCGGTAGTAGTCGGCCTCACCGGGGGTGTCGATGCGGACGACCGCGTCGAACTCGATGCCCGTGTCGGTGGTGACCTTGACCGTGCGCGGCGTGGTGCCGTTGTTGAGCTCCTCGACGCCGGTGAAGGAGAAGGTCTCCTCGCCGGTCAGGCCGAGCGTCCCGGCGGACTGGCCCTCCGGGAACTGGAGCGGCAGGACGCCCATGCCGATGAGGTTCGAGCGGTGGATGCGCTCGTACGACTCGGTGATGACGGCCTTGACGCCGAGCAGCGCGGTGCCCTTGGCGGCCCAGTCGCGGGACGAGCCGGAGCCGTACTCCTTGCCGCCCAGGATGACGAGCGGGGTGCCCTGCTCGATGTAGTTGCGGGAGGCGTCGTAGATGAAGCTGACCGGCCCGTCCGCCTGGGTGAAGTCGCGGGTGTAGCCGCCCTCGGTGCCCGGCGCGAGCTGGTTGCGCAGGCGGATGTTGGCGAACGTGCCGCGGATCATGACCTCGTGGTTGCCCCGGCGCGAGCCGTAGGAGTTGAAGTCACGACGCTCCACACCGTGCTCGGTGAGGTACTTGCCGGCCGGGGTGTCGGCCTTGATGGCACCGGCCGGGGAGATGTGGTCGGTGGTGACCGAGTCGCCCAGCTTGGCCAGGACGCGGGCGCCCGTGATGTCGGAGACCGGGGTGGTCTCCATCGTCATGCCCTCGAAGTACGGGGGCTTGCGGACGTACGTCGACTGCGCGTCCCACTCGAAGGTGTTGCCGGTCGGGATCGGCAGGGCCTGCCACTGGGCGTCGCCCGCGAAGACGTCCTGGTAGGACTTGTTGAACATGTCCTCGCCGATGGCGTTGGCCACGACGTCGTTGACCTCGGCCTCGGTCGGCCAGATGTCGGTGAGGTAGACCGGCTTGCCGTCCTGGTCGACACCGAGCGCGTCCTTGGTGATGTCCACCTTCATGGAGCCGGCGAGGGCGTACGCGACGACCAGCGGCGGGGAGGCCAGGTAGTTCATCTTGACGTCGGGGTTGATACGGCCCTCGAAGTTCCGGTTGCCGGAGAGGACCGAGGTGACCGCGAGGTCGTGGTCGTTGACGGCCTTGGAGACCTCCTCCGGCAGCGGGCCGGAGTTGCCGATGCAGGTGGTGCAGCCGTAGCCGACGAGGTTGAAGCCGACCTTGTCGAGGTACGGGGTCAGGCCCGCCTTGTCGAAGTAGTCGGTGACGACCTTCGAACCCGGGGCGAGGGTGGTCTTGACCCACGGCTTGCGGGTCAGGCCCTTCTCGACCGCCTTCTTGGCCACCAGCGCGGCGGCGACCATGACGTACGGGTTGGAGGTGTTGGTGCAGGAGGTGATGGCCGCGACCGTGACCGCACCGTGGTCGATCTCGTACGTCGAGCCGTCGGGGGCGGTGACGGTGACCGGGTTGGACGGGGCGCCGTTCGGGGCGACGGCCGGGGCGTCGGAGGCCGGGAAGGACTCCTTGCCGGACTCGTCCACGGAGTCGACGTAGTTGAGGACGTCCTGGGAGAACTGCTGGGCGGCGTTGGCCAGGACGATACGGTCCTGCGGGCGCTTCGGGCCGGCGATCGACGGGACGACCGTCGACAGGTCCAGCTCCAGCTTCTCGGAGAAGTCCGGCTCGGCGGCCGGGTCCAGCCAGAGGCCCTGCTGCTTGGCGTACGCCTCGACGAGCGCGACCTGCTGCTCGGAGCGGCCGGTGAGCTTGAGGTAGTTCAGGGTCTCGCCGTCGATCGGGAAGATCGCGGCGGTGGAGCCGAACTCCGGCGACATGTTGCCGATGGTGGCGCGGTTGGCCAGCGAGGTGGCGGCGACGCCCTCGCCGTAGAACTCGACGAACTTGCCGACGACGCCGTGCTTGCGGAGCATCTCGGTGATGGTCAGCACGAGGTCGGTGGCGGTGGTGCCGGGCTTGAGCTCACCGGTCAGCTTGAAGCCGACGACGCGCGGGATGAGCATGGAGACCGGCTGGCCGAGCATCGCGGCCTCGGCCTCGATGCCGCCGACGCCCCAGCCGAGGACGCCGAGGCCGTTGACCATGGTGGTGTGCGAGTCGGTGCCGACGAGGGTGTCGGGGTAGGCCTGGCCATTGCGGACCATGACCGTGCGCGCCAGGTGCTCGATGTTCACCTGGTGGACGATGCCGGTGCCGGGCGGGACCACCTTGAAGTCGTCGAAGGCGGTCTGGCCCCAGCGCAGGAACTGGTAGCGCTCGCGGTTGCGGCCGTACTCCAGCTCGACGTTCTGCGCGAAGGCGTCGTTGGTGCCGAACTTGTCGGCGATGACGGAGTGGTCGATGACCAGCTCGGCCGGGGAGAGCGGGTTGACCTTCGCGGGGTCGCCGCCGAGCTCCTTCACGGCCTCACGCATGGTGGCGAGGTCCACGACACAGGGCACGCCGGTGAAGTCCTGCATGATCACGCGGGCCGGCGTGAACTGGATCTCCTGCGACGGCTGGGCCTGGGAGTCCCAGCTGCCGAGGGCGCGGATGTGGTCGGCGGTGATGTTCGCGCCGTCCTCGGTGCGGAGGAGGTTCTCCAGCAGCACCTTCAGGCTGTAGGGGAGGCGCGCGGAGCCCTCGACCTTGTCCAGCCGGAAGATCTCGTACGACTCGTCGCCCACCTGCAGCGTGCTGCGGGCGTCGAAGCTGTTCGCCGACACGACAGTCTCCTTCATTGATGTGCGCGTACCACCACGATCCTGCCGCCACGGCTACTTGGCCGATCCGCTAAGGTAAGGCTAAGTTAGGTAACCCTTACCGTCAGACCGGTGGCGCCGCGCGGCTGCGGTGCACCTCGGCAGATATCTCGATGTCGAGATAACTCTAGTACATGGGGCCGGGATGGTCATGCCCGGGGCTTCGGCATGCCTCCTTTCCTTGGGTTTCCCTGGGTCCCGCATACCCCCATTGCATGACCATGCGAGATGATGCATACTCTTCCTATGAGCAAGGTCCTCACCTCCCTCCCCACCGGCGAGCGCGTCGGCATCGCCTTCTCCGGCGGCCTCGACACTTCGGTCGCGGTTGCCTGGATGCGCGACAAGGGCGCCGTTCCGTGCACCTACACCGCCGACATCGGCCAGTACGACGAGCCCGACATCGCTTCGGTGCCCGGCCGCGCGAAGACCTACGGCGCCGAGGTCGCGCGCCTGGTCGACTGCCGCGCGGCGCTGGTCGAGGAGGGGCTGGCCGCGCTGACCTGCGGCGCGTTCCACATCCGCTCGGGCGGGCGCGCCTACTTCAACACCACGCCGCTCGGCCGCGCGGTCACCGGCACCCTGCTCGTACGCGCGATGCTCGAGGACGACGTCCAGATCTGGGGCGACGGCTCGACCTTCAAGGGCAACGACATCGAGCGGTTCTACCGCTACGGCCTGCTCGCCAACCCCAACCTGCGGATCTACAAGCCCTGGCTGGACGCGGACTTCGTGACCGAGCTCGGCGGCCGCAAGGAGATGTCGGAGTGGCTGGTCGCACACCAGCTGCCCTACCGCGACAGCACGGAGAAGGCCTACTCCACCGACGCCAACATCTGGGGCGCCACCCACGAGGCCAAGACGCTGGAGCACCTGGACACCGGCATCGAGACCGTCCAGCCCATCATGGGTGTGCGGTTCTGGGACCCGTCGGTCGAGATCGCCCCCGAGGACGTGACGATCGGCTTCGAGCAGGGCCGCCCGGTCACCGTCAACGGCAAGGAGTTCGCCTCCCCCGTCGACCTGGTGATGGAGGCCAACGCCATCGGCGGCCGGCACGGCCTCGGCATGTCGGACCAGATCGAGAACCGGATCATCGAGGCCAAGAGCCGCGGCATCTACGAGGCGCCGGGCATGGCCCTGCTGCACGCCGCGTACGAGCGCCTGGTCAACGCGATCCACAACGAGGACACCCTCGCCCAGTACCACAACGAGGGCCGGCGCCTCGGCCGCCTCATGTACGAGGGCCGCTGGCTGGACCCGCAGGCGCTGATGATCCGCGAGTCGCTGCAGCGGTGGGTCGGCGCGGCCGTCACCGGCGAGGTCACCCTCCGCCTGCGGCGCGGCGAGGACTACTCGATCCTCGACACCACCGGCCCGGCGTTCAGCTACCACCCGGACAAGCTGTCCATGGAGCGCACCGAGGACTCCGCGTTCGGCCCGGTGGACCGGATCGGCCAGCTCACCATGCGCAACCTCGACATCGCCGACTCGCGCGCCAAGCTGGAGCAGTACGCCGGGATCGGCCTGATCGGCACCGGCAGCCCCGCCGTCGGCGCCGCCCAGGCGGCCGCGACCGGCCTGATCGGCAGCATGCCGGAGGGCGGCGCCGAGGCCATCGCCTCGCGCGGCGAGGTCTCCGAGGAGGACGCACTGCTGGACCGCGCCGCGATGGAGTCCGGCACGGACTGATCGGGCACGAGGGACGGACCACCGGAAGGGCCGGCTGGGCGCTGTGTGCGCCGAGCCGGCCCTTCCGCACTCCCCGCTCGTCCCGACATGCCATCAGTTCGCCAAGTCGGGGTAACCGAGAGGTACGCATCGCGACCCGAACGGAGGCGTCCATGCCCCTCACATTCCGCAAGAGTTTTCGGATCCTGCCCGGAGTACGGCTGAACATCAACCGGCACTCCTGGTCCATCACCACCGGCGGCAAACACGGACCGCGCCGCACCCACAGCAGCACCGGACGTCGTACGACATCGATGGATTTGCCCGGACCTTTCGGGTGGCGTCGCACCCGTAACGCCAGGAGGCGTTGACGGCACGTCACCCGAATGGACCCCCTTGGGATGTGCCATCTCATATCTGAGATAGCCTCAACCTCATGGCAGACGACTACCTCGTACGCATCGGCAGGCTCATCCGTGACGCCCGGCAACACCGTGGCTGGACACAGACGCAGCTGGCCGAGGCGCTCGGCACCTCCCAGAGCGCCGTCAATCGCATCGAGCGCGGCAACCAGAACATCAGCCTTGAGATGATCGCCCGAATCGGTGAGGCCCTGGACAGCGAGATCGTGTCGCTGGGCTACGCCGGTCCGATGCATCTGAGGGTCGTCGGCGGACGTCGGCTGTCCGGTTCCATCGACGTCAAGACCAGCAAGAACGCCTGCGTGGCCCTGCTGTGCGCCTCGCTGCTCAACAAGGGGCGCACAGTGCTGCGCCGGGTCGCCCGCATCGAGGAGGTGTACCGCCTTCTGGAGGTGCTCAACTCCATCGGTGTGCGTACCCGTTGGATCAACGGCGGCGTCGACCTGGAGATCGTGCCGCCGGCCGAGCTGGACATGGGCGCCATCGACGCCGAGGCGGCCGTGCGCACCCGCTCCATCATCATGTTCCTCGGCCCGCTGCTGCACCGCATGAACCACTTCAAGCTGCCGTACGCCGGCGGCTGCGACCTCGGCACGCGGACCATCGAGCCGCACATGATCGCCCTGCGCCGGTTCGGCCTGGAGGTCGCGGCGACCGAGGGCCAGTACCACGCCGTGGTGGACCGTGGCGTACGTCCCGACCGGCCGATCGTACTGACCGAGCGCGGCGACACCGTGACCGAGAACGCCCTGCTGGCCGCCGCCCGGCACGACGGCGTCACCGTCATCCGCAACGCCTCGTCCAACTACATGGTCCAGGACCTCTGCTTCTTCCTGGAGACGCTGGGCGTCCGGGTCGAGGGCATCGGCACGACGACGCTCACGGTGCACGGCGTAGCGAACATCGACGTGGACGTCGACTACTCCCCCTCCGAGGACCCGGTCGAGGCGATGAGCCTGCTGGCCGCCGCCGTGGTGACGGAGTCGGAACTGACGGTGGCTCGCGTCCCCATCGAGTTCCTGGAGATCGAGCTGGCGGTCCTGGAGGAGATGGGCCTCGACCACGACCGTACGCCCGAGTACTTCGCCGACAACGGCCGTACCCGGCTGGTGGACCTCACCGTCCGGCCCTCCAAGCTCGAGGCGCCGATCGACAAGATCCACCCGATGCCGTTCCCGGGCCTGAACATCGACAACGTCCCGTTCTTCGCGGCCATCGCCGCCGCCGCGCAGGGCAAGACGCTGATCCACGACTGGGTCTACGACAACCGCGCGATCTATCTGACGGACCTCAACCGCCTCGGCGGCCGACTGCAGTTGCTGGACCCGCACCGCGTCCTGGTCGAGGGCCCGACCCGCTGGCGCGCCGCCGAGATGATGTGCCCGCCCGCGCTGCGGCCCGCCGTGGTCGTCCTGCTGGCGATGATGGCGGCGGAGGGCACGTCCGTGCTGCGGAACGTCTATGTCATCAACCGGGGTTACGAGGATCTCGCGGAGCGGTTGAACTCGATTGGGGCGCAGATCGAGATCTTCCGGGACATCTAGGCGGCTGTCCGAACCGGACGGACGGGCGCTCACAACGTCGGCGCCCCCGTCCGCCGCCATAGTCAGTCGTCCGGAACCCCGCTGCCGCTGAGAGCCCGCACCGTCCGTTCCGGATGGGCCAAGGAGCGGGCGCCGAGGCGGAACTGGTCGAGTTTGTCGACGATGGTCCGGCCGACCGGGGTGTGGCCCCAGATGCTGATGCCCTGGTGGGTGCTGGGCTGCCAGGTGGTCTCGTCGATGACGACGGGGTTCCAGCCGACCTCCCATTCGAAGCCCGAGGGGGTGCGGGCGTAGTAGGAGAGCTCCTTGTCGTTGGTGTGCTGTCCCACGGACAGGGCCATGTCGAAGCCGAGTTCGTGCACGCGGTCGTAGCTGCGGGCGAGGTCGTCCAGGGTGGCCGCCTGGACGTTGAGGTGCTGGACGCGGGTGCGGACCGGGTCGATCGGCAGGCCGCGGACGGCGGCGATGGCGATGGAGTGGTGGCGTTCGTTGACGCGCAGGAAGCGGATCTTGAGCTTGACGCCGCTGATCGTCTCGTCGATGTAGTCGGTGAGGCGGGCGTCGAGGACGGTGGTGAAGTAGCCGCGCATCAGGGCCGGTCGGGTCGAGGTGATGGCGACATGGCCCATGCCGGAGTCGCCGGTGACCCAGCCGGACGCGAGCATCCGCAGGGGTTCCGGGGAGATCACCGGGGTGGTGTAGATCTCCTGGGTGATGCCCTTGGGGCCGGGAAAGCGCAGGAGGCGTTCGACGCCGCGCAGCCTCGCCTCCTCGGCGGTGCCCTGTGTGACGGGGACGCCGTGGGCGCGGACGCGGGCCTCGATCTGCTCGAAGGTGGTGTGGTCGTCGAGGTGCCAGCCGATGGCGACGACATCCTCGGCCGGGCCCCGGCGCAGCAGGAAGCGGCACTCGTGGTCGTCGATGCGGAAGCGCATCAGGCCGGTGTCCAGGTCGTCGAGGTGCATGCCGATGGCGTCGGCGCCGAAGCGGCGCCAGTCGGCGAAGCGGTTGGTCTCGACGACGAGGTAGCCGAGGTGGACCGCGCCGAAGACGGACGGGGCGTCATGCCCCGGGTAAGTGGTCATCGCCGGCCCGCCAGGAAGTCGGCGCAGATCCGGTTGAACAGCTCGGCCCGCTCGAACTGCACCCAATGCCCGGTGTTGGCGACCTCGTACAGATCGCAGTTGGGCATGCGATCGGCCAGCATCCGGCCGCCCGAAGGCCGGTTGACCTTGTCTGCCGCGCCCCAGAGCACCAAGGTCGGCACGGGCAGCCGGGACAGCCGGGCGTCGCGGGTGAAGTCCATCTTCCACAGCGTGCGCAGCGCGTTCGGGCCGGACGGCCGGCGCAGCGGCGGGGCCGCGATCACCTCCGGGTCGATGCTCGCCTCGTAGCGGGTGTCGATCACGGAGTCCGGTACGTCGGCGGCGTTGAAGACGAGGTGGTTGCGGATGAACTTCTCCAGCTTCGGGCGCGAAGGGCCCTCTCCGGCGTAGTAGTTGAGGAGGCTGCTCAGACCGGGGGTCGGCAGGGCGCGGGTGGTGCCGATGCCGCCGGGGCCCATCAGGACCATGCGGGCGACGCGGTCCGGCGTGTCCAGGGCGAGGCGCAGGGCGCAGGCGCCGCCGTAGGAGTTGCCGACCAGGTGGGCCTTGTCCAGGCCGAGTTCGTCGAGCAGGCCGCGGATGCCGGCGGCGAGGTGCCCGAACGGGTCGGCGCCGTCCACGCCCTTGGTGCTGCGTCCGTAGCCGGGCAGGTCGGGGACGATGACCCGGTACTCCTCGGCCAGTTCGGCGATGTTGCGGGTGTAGTTGGAGACGCCGGAGGCGCCGGGGCCGCCGCCGTGCAGCAGCAGGACGGGCGGGCCGTCGCCGGTCTCCGCGACGAAGATCTTCCTGCCGTGGACGTCGAGCAGCCGTTCCCGCATCGGCGGGGGTGCGGTGGGTGTGGTCATGGCGTTCCTTGGGTGGCGGTCGAGGTGGCCGTACGCGATGCCGGTGCGAACCCGGCCGGGGGCGGCGGGAGCTGGGTGGCCGAGGGGGCGGCGGCGTAGACGTAGGCGTCGGGGCGCAGGGCGAGGGTGGTGGCGCGGCGTTCGGTCATCCAGGGCAGCAGCACGCCCTCGTCGTCGACGACCGCGCCCGTCGCCGGACGGGAGCCGGCCGGCAGGACGGTCAGGGAGGGGACACCGCGGCGGTCCCACGCGGGCTGCGGGGTGGGCGGTCCGGCGTGCAGGAGCAGCCAGCGGCCGGCGAGTACGTCGTCCAGGCGGACACGTGCGCCGTCGGGGGCGGTCACCCAGGGCTGGGGTATCTGGTGCCCGGCGGCCTTGGTGCGGGGCCGGGCCTGCAGGCCCTCGGCGTAGTGGGCGGCGGGGATCCAGTTGGAGTCCTGGAGGAGGCGGGCGAAGCCGGGGAGGCGGTTCAGGAGCGGAAGCACGGAGTCCCGGACCCGGGTGACCGCGAGCCGCCGTTCGGTGATGATCCGGCCGACGAACACCGCCCGCTTGGTGATCTCCTTGACGTGCGGCTTGCGTTCCGTCTCGTAGCTGTCGAGCACCGATTCGGGCAACTCGCCGCGCACCACGGCGTCGAGCTTCCAGCACAGGTTGGCCACGTCACGCACCCCGGCCGCCATGCCCTGGCCGATCCACGGCGGCATCGCGTGGGCCGCGTCACCGGCGAGGAAGACCCGGCCCACCCGGAAGCGGGCGGCGAAGCGGACGTGGTGGCTGTAGACGGTGGCCCGCAGGATCTTGATCTGGTGCTCGCCGATCCCGTACCGGGACACCAGCGCGTGAATCGCCTCGTCGCTGGTCAGGTACTCCTCGTCGTCGCCCGGCAGGATCGGGAACTCCCACCGGTGGTGCCCCAGCGGGGTCGGACAGTCCACCGCCGGGCGGCCCGCGTCGCAGCGGAACCGCAGCCGGTCGTGGTCCGGCCACGGCTCGATCATCTTCGTGTCGATGACGACCCAGCGGTCCTCGTACGTCCGCCCCTCGTAGCCCACATTGAGCTGTGCGCGGGTGAGGCTGGAGCCGCCGTCGGCCGCGATGACGTACCTGGCACGCAGCCGCCGTACGGAGTCGTCGGCGGTTCCCGCCACCGTCAGCTCCACCGCGGCGCCGTCCGCGCACTGGCGCAGCCGCAGGCACTCGTGCCGCAGCAGCACCTCGACGTTGGGGTAGCGGTCGACGCCGTCCCGCAGGACCTGCTCCAGCGCGGGCTGGTAGATGAACATCTGCGGCGGGTGACCGTGGCCCCGCGGCGTGGGGTGCGCGCTGAGAATCGTGCGGCCCCGCGCGTCGACGAAGTCCAGCGGCCGGTCTGCCAGCATGTCCGGCTTCAGTCGCTCGGCCAGGCCGGCGCGCTGCCAGATCCGCAGGACCTCCTCGTCGGTGGAGATCGCCCGGGCCCGGGAGTAGATCTCGGCGTCCCGCTCCAGCACGACGACCCGCAGGCCGGCCGCGCCCAGCAGGTTCGCGGCGGTCACCCCCGTCGGCCCGTACCCGATCACCGCCACGTCGTACGTGTCGTGGTCGGCTCTGTCCTCGGCCCTGCTCCCGGCACTGATTCCACTCACCAGGCCACCTCACTGTCGTCCCTGTCGCGGCTCTTTGTTGTAGCGTTTACTCCAATTGGAATGACCGCTACGGTAAGCTCGGCGTCCGGGACGGTCAAGTGCCGGCACGACGGGAAAGGCGTCTCCCATGACCAGGCCGCAGACCAGGTCGAACACCGGCCCGCAGGCGGCGCGCAAGAAGCGTGCGAACGGGCTGGAGTCGCGACAGCGCATCCTCGACGCCGCCGTCGAGATCGCGGGCGAGCGCGGGTACGAGGGCACGTCGATCGCGACGGTCAGCGCCCGGTGCGGGCTGCCCGCGAGCTCGATCTACTGGCACTTCAAGGACAAGGACGACCTGATCGCGGCGGTCATCGAGCGCAGCTTCACGGCCTGGCTGGCGGCCGTCGAACTGCCCGTCGAGGACGCCGGCACACCATTGGAGCGGGTCGTGGCGATGGCGGCGAACGTGGCGAAGTCCCTGGTCGACGCCCCCGACTTCCTGCGTCTCGGCCTGATGCTCGCCCTGGAGCGGCGGCCTGACGAGCGCCGGGGACGCACCGTGTTCCTCCAGGTCCGTGACCTCTCCCGGCAGCGGACATCGGACATGATCGGCACCCTCTTCCCGGCCCTGGACGAGGACGCCGTCCGCATCCTGACCACCTACTCCGTGGCCTGTGCCGACGGGCTGTTCGTGCAACGCGAGGTGGCGGGCGACAGCGTCGACCTGGTGGCGATGTTCGAGCTGCACGCGCGGCTCGTCCACGACGCCGCGGTCCGGATGGCGGGGAGGAGCGAGGGATGGGCCTGACCTACGTCCAGCGCGAGGAGGCCGCCCGGATGCTGCGGGAGGCGGAGCACCATGCGGTGCCGATCGACCCGTTGTCCGCCCGGCTGCCCGGCCTCGACCTGGCGGACGCCTACGCCGTCCAGCGCGACAATGTCTCCTGGCGGCTGGCCGACGGAGCGACGGTCATCGGGCACAAGGTCGGCCTGACGTCCCCGGCCATGCGGCGGCTGCTCGGCGTCGACGAACCCGACTTCGGGCATCTGCTGGACGACATGGTCCACCGTGACGGTGCGCCGGTCTTCGCCGCGCACTACTGCCGGCCCCGGATCGAACCGGAGATCTGCTTCCACCTCACCGAGCGGCTGTCCGGGCCCGGCGTCACGGTCGAGGACGTGCTCAGGGCGACCGATGCCGTCGCGCCCGCGCTGGAGATCGTCGACAGCCGGATCCGGGACTGGCGGATCACCCTGGTCGACACGGTCGCCGACAACGCCTCCTCCGCCGGCCTCGTCCGCGGCCCCTGGATCCCGGTCCGGGACGTGCCCGACCTCGCCGCCGTCACCGCCGACCTGATCGTGGACGGCGAGTTCGCCGGGTCGGGCAGCGGGCGCGCGGTGCTGGGCCACCCCGCGGCGGCGGTCGCCTGGCTGGCCAACGCGCTCGCCGCGTTCGGCGCCGCTCTGGAACCCGGCCATGTCGTGCTGCCCGGCGCCATGACCACCGCCCCCTTCGTCAGGGCCGGCCAGAAGATCGAGGCGCGGTTCGACGGCCTGGGGCCGGTGTCGGTGACCTTCGTGTGAGGGCGGCCGTGGAACTTCCTTGGACGGCCGAGGTATTCGTCCATTTCCGTGCAGAGACCGTCTGTGGCACAGACCTCTTGTGAAACAGACCGCTTGTGAAACCGACCCGCTCCCCGAGAACGCCGAGAGAGCCGCCCATGACCACCGCACCCCGCCGGATCGACGTCCACCAGCACCTCGTTCCGCCCCTCTACCGCGACGCCCTCGCCCACGCCGGTATCACCGAGGCGGGCGGCCGTGCCCTTCCCGGCTGGAGCGCCGATGCCGCGCTGGAGGCGATGGACCTGCTGGGCACCGAGACGGCGCTCCTCTCCGTGTCGACCCCCGGCACCGGCTTCCTCACCGACCCCGACGAGGCGGCGGGCCTGGCCCGGCGGCTCAACGACTTCTCCGCCGGCGTCGTCGCCGAACACCCCACCCGCCTCGGCTGGTTCGCCACCCTGCCCATGCCCGACGTCGAAGCGGCGGCGAGGGAGGCCGAGCGGGCTCTGGCCGAGCTGGGCGCCGACGGGGTCACCCTGCTCGCCAACAACCGGGGCTCCTACCTGGGAAGCGAGGGCCAAGAGCCCCTGTGGCGGGTCCTCGACGAGCACGGTGCCGTCGTGTTCGTCCACCCGGCCGACCTCCCCGCCCCCGCCGTCGACGGCATTCCCCCGTTCGCCGCCGACTTCCTCCTCGACACCACCCGCGCCGCCCACCTCCTCGTACGCAACGGCATCCCGCGCCGCCACCCGAACATCCGGTTCGTGCTGAGCCACGCCGGCGGCTTCCTGCCGTACGCCTCCCACCGCATGGCCGTCGCCCTCGCCAGTGACACCGGACGCAGCCCCCGCGACATCCTGGACGACTTCCGCGGCTTCTACTTCGACACCGCGCTGTCCTCCAGCCCCGCCGCCCTGCCCACCCTGCTGGCCTTCGCGCGTCCCGGACACGTCCTGTTCGGCAGCGACTGGCCGTTCGCGCCGGCACCCGCGGGCCAGTACTTCGCAGCCGGCCTCGACGCCGGCGTCGACCCCGGCACCCTCGCCGCGGTCAACCGCACCAATGCCGAGGCACTGTTCCCCCGCCTGGCCGGCGGCACCCCCGCCCCGACCCGGCCCCGCCCCCTGCCGGCCCGCCTGCGCCTGTCCGCACGGCGAGCCGCCGCCCGCCTCGTCTTCAAGCTGGTCCAGCCCGGCACCGACTGAGCGCCCGACTACACGATGTCCAGATCGAACGCCGGGAACTCGGTCGTCTCGTTCAGCTCGGCCCAGACCGTCTTGCCACGCCGGGCATGACGCGTCCCCCACTGCCCGGCGAGCTGCGCGACCAGCAGCAGACCCCGCCCGCCCTCGTCGAGGACGCGGGCCCGGCGCAGGTGCGGGGTGGTGCTGCTGGCGTCGGAGACCTCGCACAGGAGGGTGCGGTCGTGGATGAGGCGCAGACTGATCGGGGAACGGCCATAGCGGATGGCGTTGGTGACGAGTTCGCTGACCACCAGTTCCGCGGTGAATTCGAGGTTCTCCAGCCCCCAGGCCGTCAGTTGGCGGGAGACGTCGGAGCGCGCGCGGGCCACCACGGCCGGGTCGGCTTCCAGGTCCCAGGTGGCGACCCGGTCGGTCCCGAGCGCGCGGGTGCGGGCGAGAAGCAGGGCGATGTCGTCGTCCGGCCGGGAGGGCAGCAGGGCTTCCAGCACGGTGTCGCAGGTCGCTTCCAGGGAGGTCGCCGGCCGGGCGAGGATCTGGCGCAGCGCGGTGAGCCCCGCGTCGGCGTCGTGGTCGCGGGCTCGGATCAGCCCGTCGGTGCACAGGGCGATCAGGCTGCCCTCGGGCAGGTCGACCTCCACCGTCTCGAAGGGCAGCCCGCCCAGACCGAGCGGCGGGCCGGGCGGCACGTCCAGCAGCTCCGCGGTGCCGTCCCGGACCACCACGGCCGGGGGCACGTCCCCCGCGCGGGCCAGGGTGCAGCGGCGGGAGACGGGGTCGTAGACGGCGTAGAGGCAGGTGGCGCCGTTGTCTCCGCCGACATCGGCGTCGGGCTCCGCGTCGGGGTCCGTGGACCCTTCGGTGGTCACGCGCACGACGACGTCGTTCAGGTGGGTGAGGAGCTCGTCGGGCGGCAGATCGATGTCGGCCAGGGTGCGTACGGCGGTCCGCAGCAGGCCCATCGTGACGGCGGCGCGGATGCCGTGGCCCACCACGTCCCCCACCACGAGGGCCACCCGCGCGCCGGACAGCGGGATGACGTCGTACCAGTCCCCGCCCACGCCGGAGTCGGAGCCGGCCGGCAGGTACCGGTAGGCGACGTCCACGGCCGACTGCTCGGGCGTCTCCTGGGGAAGGAGGCTGCGCTGGAGGGTGACGGCGGTGGCGCGGGCGTGGGTGTAGCGGCGGGCGTTGTCGACGGCGACGGCGGCCCTCGCGGCGATCTCCTGGGCGAGGACCAGGTCCTCGTCGTCGTAGCGGGCGGTGTTGCCGAGGCGGTGGAACTCGGCGACGCCCAGCGTGGTGCCGCGGGCGCGCAGCGGGACGACGAGGGTCGAGTGGGCTCGCGGAATGCCCCGGTTCCTGCCGTGCTGGTGCCGGGACGGACGTCCACCGGCCAGGGCGTCCGCCGCCGGCGAGCCGTCTGCCGGGATGTGGAGCTGCTGCGGTGCGATCGCCGTCTCCGGATCGGCCGCGTCCGCGGGTCCGCGGGCCATCCGGCGCAGCACGGGCGGGCCCTTGTCCACGGCGTCCTGTCCTCGCAGCACGGCGTCGAGCAGGTCGACGGTGACGACGTCGGCGAAGTGGTCGCTGGCGAGGTCCGCCAGCTCCTGCGTGGTGCGGGCGATGTCGAGGGTGGTGCCGATGCGCATGCTCGCCTCGTTCACCATCGCCGACCGCCACCGCAGCCGCCGGTCCCGCTGCTCCTGGAAGGTCGCGACGGCCTGCTCCGAGACCCGGTCCACGTACGTCGTCGACATGGCGTTCAGCTCCCGGGCCGCCTCGCTGACCTGTTCGGCGTCGTCGCTGAGCCGGGACAGCTCCGTGAGCAGCCGGTCGAAGACGATCTCCTCCGAGAGCCGGAGGGCGCGCAGCATCTCGCTCAGCGGTATGCCGTGCCGGGCGAGTATCTGCGCGCGATCCACGTCGGCGGCCGGCAGTTCGATCAGCTTCGGCTCGATGGCGTGCTCCAGGCCGAACAGGGCCGCGCCGATGTGCTCGGCGACGTTCTCGCCGGCCATCCGGGCCACGTACGGGTCCTCCCACAGCGCGGGGAGTTCGCGCAGCAGGCGCCGCTGCACGTCGGCTGTGAGCTCGCTCGCTCGCGCACCGAGCTCGCGCGCCGCACGCGAGAGTAGACCGTCGGCCGTGGGCTCCACACACACGACGTTACGCCGCTCACGCGGGCGCCTCAGTCCGTACGGCGGGACGGGTGCCGGCCGCCGTCAGCCGCCCCCGCGCAGCACCCGGGACAGTCCCAGCGCGGCGGTCCGTACGGCGGGCGCCAACTGGGCGGGGCTGAACCGGGAGCGCGGCACCGCGACCGAGAGGGCGGCGACCGTGGTGCCGCCGGCGAAGACGGGAGCCGCGATGCAGGCCACGCCGAGGGCGGCCTCCTGTTCCTCGTAGGCCAGGCCGGAGACCTGGATCTTCTCCAGGGCCGTGCGCAGCCGGTTCGGGTCGGTGATGGAGTGCGGCGTGAGGCTCGGCAGCGGCCGGGACAGCACCTCGTCGGTCAGTTCGGCGCCGGAGAAGGCCAGCAGGGCCTTGCCGACGCCGGTGCAGGTCAGCGGAAGGCTGCCGCCGATGCGGGAAGGCAGCCGGAGTGCCTCGTGGCCGTGGATGCGTTCGAGATAGACGACGTCCATGCCCTCCCGCACCCCGAGGTGGACGGTCTCGCGAGTGGCCTCGAACAGGTCCTGGAGGAACGGGAGGGCCGCCTCGCGCAGATCGAGCCGGTGCGGCACCAGCGAGCCGAGCTCGAAGAGCTTGGCCCCGAGCCGGTACTGGGGCCCCGAGCGCTCCAGCCAGCCCAGCCGGACGAGGTCCGCGGCCAGCCGGTGCACCGTGGGCTTGGGCAGACCGGTGCGCTCCGAAAGTTCCGACAGGCGGTACGGTCCACCGCTCGGACTGAAGCACTCCAGGATCATCGCGGCCTTCTCCAGCATGCTGCCGCTCGCACTGTTCCGCGTCACGGAACAAAGTTTGTCGCTTGGCGGCGGGGCGTGTCTATATCGGTGGCGACCGGCTGTGGGCGCCCACCGGCTCCTTCCGCATCGGTTCATCAGCCATCGCTCCTTCTCCGGAGGTATCCCGTGTCGACCCCACCCGACGGCGTCCGCCCGGACGCCGCCCCGCCGGCCGTGGTCAAGGCCGCCGATCTGCTGGCGGAGGCCGCCCGCACCGGGACCGCCTGTCCTCCGGTGCGTGACCTGTTCGACGCGGGCGCAGATCTGGAGTCCGCGTACGCCGTGCAGCGGCTCAACGTGCGGCGCGGGCTGGACGCCGGCCGCCGGATCGTCGGCCGCAAGATCGGCCTGACCTCCGTGACCGTGCAGCGCCAACTCGGCGTGGACCGGCCCGACTTCGGCGCACTGTTCGCGGACATGGCCGTACCGGACGGCGGTGAGGTGAGCGCCGGGCGGCTGCTCCAGCCCAAGGTGGAGGCCGAGGTGGCGCTCGTGCTCGGGCGGGACCTGCCGCACCCCGCGTGCACGGTCGCCGACGTCCTGCGCGCGGTCGACTTCGCGCTGCCCGCGCTGGAGATCGTCGACAGCCGGGTGCGGGGCTGGGACATCTCCCTGGTCGACACGGTCGCCGACAACGCCTCCTGCGGCCTGTACGTCCTGGGCGCAACTCCCGTGCCGCTCACCGACGTCGACCTGCGGACGGTGACGATGACCATGACGCGGGGCGGCGAGACCGTCTCCGAGGGCACCGGCGCCGACTGTCTCGGCAGCCCCCTCAACGCGGCCGTGTGGCTGGCCTCCGCGCTCGCCGAGCGGGGCGATCCACTGCGCGCGGGCGACCTGGTGCTGACCGGCGCGCTCGGCCCGATGGCGCCCGCCGCGCCGGGCGACGTGTTCGAGGCCCGTGTCTTTGGGCTGGGTTCCGTGCGGGTCGGCTTCGCGAAGGACGGGGGCGCACGGTGAGCACGAAGGTCGCCGTCATCGGCTCCGGCAACATCGGAACCGACCTCATGATCAAGATCCTCCGGTTGTCGGAGTCGCTGGAGATCGCCGCGCTGGCCGGGATCGACCCGGACTCCGACGGCCTGGCCCGCGCCCGTCGTCTGAAGGTCGCCACCACCCACGAAGGCGTCGAAGGGCTCGTCGCCCTGGACGAGTTCGCCGATGTGGAGATCGTCTTCGACGCGACCTCGGCCGGCGCCCACCGTCACCACGACGACGTACTGCGCCCCCTGGGCCGCACCCTGGTCGACCTCACTCCGGCCGCCCTCGGCCCGTACGTCGTCCCGCCGGTCAACGGCGACGCCCACCTCGACGCCCCGAACGTCAACATGGTCACCTGCGGCGGCCAGGCCACCATCCCGGTCGTCGCCGCGGTGGGCGCCGTCACGCCGGTGCACTACGGCGAGATCGTCGCGTCCATCGCCTCCCGCTCCGCCGGCCCCGGCACCCGCGCCAACATCGACGAGTTCACCGAGACCACCTCCGCGGCCGTCGAGCGGGTCGGCGGCGCCGCGCGCGGCAAGGCGATCATCGTGCTCAACCCGGCCGAACCGCCCCTGATCATGCGGGACACCGTGCACTGCCTGGTCTCCGACTGCGCGACGGAGGCGGTCACCGCGTCGGTCGAGGAGATGGTCGGGCGGGTGCAGGCGTACGTGCCCGGCTACCGGCTCAAGCAGAAGGTGCAGTTCGATCGGGTGCCCTCCGCCGACCCGCTGCGCGCCCTCGTCCCCGGCGCGGGCGAGGCCCTGAGGGTGTCCGTCTTCCTGGAGGTCGAGGGCGCCGCGCACTACCTCCCGGCGTACGCCGGCAACCTCGACATCATGACCTCGGCCGCGCTGCGCACCGCGGAACGCATGGCCGCACTCCCCCACTCTCGGCTTCGCTCGAGCCGGGGGACCCCCATCGCCACGGAGGTGGCCTCCCGATGACCCGGCTGTACGTCCAGGACGTGACCCTCAGGGACGGCATGCACGCCGTCCGGCACCGCTACACAGTCGACCGGGCCCGCGCCATCGCCGCCGCGCTGGACGCCGCCGGGGTCGCCGCGATCGAGGTCGCCCACGGCGACGGCCTCGCGGGCTCCAGCATCAACTACGGCGTCGGCGCACACACGGACTGGGAATGGATCGAGGCCGTGGTGGACGCCGCGCAACACGCGGTGCCCACGACCCTGCTGCTGCCCGGCATCGGCACCCTGCACGACCTCAGACAGGCGCACGCCCTGGGCATCCGCAGCGTCCGCGTCGCGACGCACTGCACCGAGGCCGACATCGCCGCTCAACACATCTCCGCCGCACGGGAGTTGTGCATGGACGTCGCCGGGTTCCTGATGATGTCGCACATGGCCGACCCGGCCGAACTGGCCCGCCAGGCCAAGCTGATGGAGTCGTACGGCGCCCACTGCGTCTACGTCACCGACTCCGGCGGCCGCCTCACCATGGACGGCGTCCGCGACCGCTTCCGCGCCTACCGTGACGTCCTCGACCCGGCGACCGAGCTGGGCATCCACGCCCACCACAACCTCGCGCTGGGCGTCGCCAACACCGTCGTCGCCGTCGAGAGCGGCGCGACCCGGGTGGACGCCTCGCTCGCCGGGCAGGGCGCGGGCGCGGGCAACTGTCCGTTGGAGGCGTTCGTCGCGGTCGCCGACCTGATGGGCTGGGAGCACGGCTGCGACCTGTTCCCCCTGATGGACGCGGCCGACGACCTCGTACGCCCCCTGCAGGACCGCGAGGTTCGGGTGGACCGCGAGACCCTCAGCCTCGGCTACGCAGGCGTGTACTCCAGCTTCCTGCGGCACGCCGAGACCGCCGCCGCCCGCTACGGCCTGGACACCCGCAGCATCCTCGTCGAGGCCGGCCGGCGCGGGATGGTCGGCGGCCAGGAGGACATGATCACCGACATCGCGCTGGACCTGGTCGCCCGCGCCTGAGCAACGCGACCGCGCCCCTCTCCGGTCGGCCGGAAGGGGCGCGGCCCACGAGGGCGACGGGAGGCCGTGCAGCCGTCACGCCTTGGGCTTCGACAGGGAGATGTCCTTCTTCACCACCGCGTGGAAGTGCGGCAGGGGCAGGCCGCCCAGGCCGTCCACGGGGCGCAGCTCCACGACGGTGACCTCGACGTTCGCCTTGCCGTGCTTGAGGGTGGCGTCCGCGGGGGCCTTGCCCTTGTTCTCCCAGCGGTGCTGCTTGCCGTCGCATTCGGCGAGGGTGCCGCCGATGGCGTACCGGGTGGTGGAGTCCTTCTGGCCGATGGAGGCGCTCACGAACGTGGGTCCCGTGCTGTCGATGCAGCGGTAGGTGCCGGAGACGGTGATGGTGCCGTCCGCGGCCATGGGGGTCTTGGTACCGACGGTGACGGTCTCCTCGGGCTCGGTGGGAGCGTCGGAGTCGGCGGGCGCCGAGGGCGCGGCGAGCAGCAGGAACAGCGCGGCGCCGGCGGCGGTGGCGAGTGCGGGGCGCAGGGGCATGGGATGACCTCCCGATGGGCGGAGTGGGGGCTTCCACTGGTACCCGGCGGGTGTGCCCTTGGGCGTGACCGTCACCCCTTCGGTGGCGAGTCCGCTGCGACCTTCGTGGATCGGTCAGAGAGTTGTCCGCGTGTTGTCACGGTTCACAGCGCGCCGTTCCGATGAGTTCGGGGCGGGAGCATGGTCTACCCATATGGACGACCCGAACGGTTCGTCCGTCCTATATGGAGGTGCGCCATGTGTTCCTACCAGCCTTCGTGCCCTTCCGCCGACAGCCCCGCCGCACATGTGGTGGCCGCCCACCCCGAGCAGGGCTGGAGCCTCCTGTGTGACGGCGCCATCGTCTTCGACGACAGCGGTGAGCTGCTGCCCGACGGCCGTGTGGTCGCCCCGCACCGGGTGCCGGCCGACCGGCTCGCGATGGCCGCGTGAGCACGGCCTACGGCAGTACCGCGAACCCGTCCAGCTCCACCATGGCCTCTTCATCCCAGAGCCGTACGACCTCGACGACCGCCATCGCGGGATAGTCCCGTCCCGCCAACTGCTTCCAGATCCGCCCGAGTTCGGCGACCTGGGCGCGATACGCCGCCACGTCCGTGGCATAGACGGTGACCCGCGCGAGGTCGGCCGGGGTGCCGCCGGCCGCCGCCAGCGCGGCCAGCAGATTGGTGAGCGCCCGCTCGAACTGCTCCGGCAACGTCTCCCCCACCACCTTGCCGTCGGTGTCGAGCGCGGTCTGCCCGGCCAGGAACACGACCCGGGATCCGGTGGCGACGACCGCGTGGGAGAAGCCGGTGGGCGGGGACAGATCGGGCGGGTTGACACGCTCGGTACTCACTGACCGGCCTCCATGGTCGTGTACAACTCCTTGGCGATGATGCCGCGTTGGACCTCACTGGCGCCTTCGTAGACGCGCGGGGCACGCACCTCGCGGTAGAGGTGCTCGAGCAGATGGCCGCGGCGCAGGGCACGGGCACCGTGCAACTGGACCGCCGTGTCGACGACATGCTGCGCCGTCTCCGTCGCCAGCAGCTTCGCCATCGCCGCGCGCTTCGGGACGTCCGGGGCGCCTTCGTCGTACGCCGTCGCCGCCGCGTACACCATGAGACGGGCCGCCTCGGTGCGCAGGGCCATCTCGGCCACCTGGTGGGCGACCGCCTGAAGGTCCTTCAGCTTGCCGCCGAACGCGTCCCGTTGGGCGGTGTGGGCCAGCGTCGCGTCCAGGGCCGCCTGCGCCATGCCGACGGCGAAGGCACCGACGCTCGGCCGGAAGAGGTTGAGGGTGCCCATCGCGACCCGGAAGCCACGGTCCAGCTCGCCCAGGACGTCGTCGGCGGTGACGGGAACGGCGTCGAAGTGAAGGGCGCCGATGGGGTGCGGGGACAGCATGTCGAGGCCCGATCCGGTGAGGCCGGGCCGGTCGGCGGGGACCAGGAAGGCGGTGACGCCACGGGCGCCGACGCCGGGGGTGGTGCGGGCGAAGACGGTGTAGAAGTCGGCCTCGGGGGCGTTGGAGATCCAGCACTTCTCGCCGGTGAGGCGCCAGCGAGCGGGGCCGTCGGGTTCGGCGGCGACCGGCGTCTCCCCCGGCCCTCCCGGCCGCGAGGCGTCCCGTTCGGCCCGCAGCTCCAGCGCCGCCGCGTCCGACCCGGCCCCCGGCTCGCTCAGTGCGAAGGCCGCCACCGCGCTGCCCTCGGCCACCCGGGGCAGCCAGCGCTCGCGCTGGGCCGGGGTGCCATGGGCGTGGACGGGATGCGCGCCCAGGCCCTGGAGGGCGAGCGCGGTCTCCGCCTCCGTGCAGGCATACGCGAGGGACTCGCGCATCAGGCACAGGTCGACCGCCCCCGCACTGAACAGCCTTCGCAGCAGCCCCAGTTGACCGAGTTCGGCGACCAGCGGGCGGTTGACGTGCCCGGGTTCGCCCTTCTCCGCGAGCGGGCTCAGCCGTTCGGCGGCCAGGGTGCGTAGCTCGGCACACCAGGCGGTTTGCGCCGGATCGAGCGAGAATGCGGGCATTGCCGACCTCCCTGCGGGGCCGTGCGCGACGGACCCTCTCGACGGACTCCCCGACGATATCGCGCCCCATTGACTGTCGTCACCAACACGATACGCTCCCTGTGCTGAGACCCGCTCAGGGCCGCTTTGACAACAGGCCCTGGCCCACCACGACGCCCACAGGCAGCCCACAAGGCAAGGGGGCGAACCGCCATGGCCGGTCTGCACCGCTCCGCCCACGTCGACACATTCGCCCGCGAGCATCTGCCACCGCCCGACCAGTGGCCCGAGCTCCGCCTCGACCTGCCGGGGCTGGACTACCCCGATCGGCTCAACGCCGCGGCCGAGTTGCTCGACGGCCCGCCCGACGAGCGGCCCGTGTTCCACACCCCGTCCGGCGGCACATGGACGTACGGCACCCTGCGCGCCCGCGTCGACCGGCTCGCGCATGTGCTCACCGGCGACCTCGGTGTCGTCCCGGGCAACCGGGTGCTGCTGCGCGGCCCGACCACGCCGTGGCTGGCCGCCTGCTGGCTGGCGGTGCTGAAGGCGGGCGCGGTCGCCGTCACCGTGCTGGCCCAGCAACGGCCGCACGAGCTGAAGACCATGTGCGAGATAGCCGAGGTGCGGCACGCACTGTGCGACATCCGGGCCGTCGACGACCTCGCCAAGGCCGAGATACCCGGGCTGCGGATCGCGACGTACGGCGGCGACGCCCCCGACGACCTGCTGCACCGCCCGGCGCCCGACACGCCGTACGCCGCCGCCGACACCGCAGCCGATGACGTGGCCCTCATCGCCTTCACCTCCGGGACCACCGGACGGCCCAAGGGCTGTATGCACTTCCACCGGGATGTGCTCGCGATAGCCGACACCTTCTCGGAGCATGTGCTGCAACCACAGGTGGGCGATGTCTTCGCCGGCAGTCCCCCACTCGGCTTCACCTTCGGCCTCGGCGGACTCGTGATCTTCCCCATGCGGGCCGGCGCCAGCGCCCTGCTCCTGGAACAGGCCGGCCCCAAGCAGCTGCTGCCCGCGATCGCCGAGCACCGGGTGTCCGTGCTGTTCACCGCGCCGACTGCGTACCGGGCGATGCTCGACGAGCTCGACTCGCACGACATCTCCTCGCTGCGCCGTTGCGTCTCGGCGGGCGAGAACCTGCCCGCCGCCACCTGGCAGGCCTGGCAGGAGCGGACCGGGCTGCGGGTCATCAACGGCATCGGCGCCACCGAGCTGCTGCACATCTTCATATCCGCCGCCGACGAGCACATCAGGCCCGGGACGACCGGGGTGGCGGTGCCGGGCTGGCACGCCCTCGTGGTCGACCACGAGGGCCGGGAGATGCCCGACGGGGAGCCCGGGCTGCTCGCCGTGCGCGGGCCCGTCGGCTGCCGCTATCTCGCCGATCCCCGGCAGCGCGAGTACGTGCGCCACGGCTGGAACATCACCGGTGACACCTACGTCCGGGAGAGTGACGGCTACTTCCGCTACGTCGCCCGCGCGGACGACATGATCATCTCAGCCGGCTACAACATCGCGGGCCCGGAGGTCGAGGAGGCGCTCCTGCGCCACCCCGACGTGCTGGAAACGGCGGTCGTGGGGCGGCCCGACGAGGCGCGCGGACAGGTCGTGGTGGCATACGCGGTGCTCAGGGAGGGTGCGCACCAGGACGCGGAGGCGCTCCGCGCGTTCGTGAAGGCGGAGCTGGCGCCCTACAAGTGCCCGCGCGAGATCGTCTTCCTCGATGCGCTGCCGCGCACCGCCACCGGCAAGCTCCAGCGCTTCCGTTTGCGCGACGGCGGTGACCCGCCGAGTGACCGTCAGTGATCCGTACGACCTAAGATGATCAACGTGTCCGACCAGCATGCACCACGGTCTCTCATCGTCACGCTCTACGGCGCCTACGGCCGCTACATGCCCGGCCCGGTGCCGGTCGCCGAGCTGATCAGACTGCTGGCCGCGGTCGGCGTGGACGCTCCTTCCGTGCGTTCGTCGGTGTCGCGGCTCAAGCGGCGCGGGCTGCTGCTGCCGGCCCGCACGGCCCAGGGCGCGGCGGGCTACGAACTCTCCCCGGACGCCCGCCAGTTGCTCGACGACGGCGACCGGCGCATCTACGCCACCGCGCCGCCCGAGGACGAGGGCTGGGTGCTCGCGGTGTTCTCGGTGCCGGAGTCGGAGCGGCAGAAGCGCCATGTGCTGCGCTCCCGGCTGGCCGGCCTCGGCTTCGGGACGGCCGCTCCGGGCGTGTGGATCGCGCCGGGGCGGCTCTACGAGGAGGCCCGGCACACCCTTCAGCGGCTGCGCCTGGAGGGGTACGTCGACTTCTTCCGCGGCGAGCATCTCGGCTTCACGCCGACCGCCGAGGCCGTCGCCCGCTGGTGGGACCTGGCCGCGATCGCCAAGGAGCACGACGCGTTCCTCGACCGCCACGCGCGGGTGCTGCACGACTGGGAGCAGCGGCAGGACACCCCGCCCGGGGAGGCGTACCGCGACTATCTCCTCGCCCTGGACTCCTGGCGCCACCTCCCCTACACCGACCCCGGCCTGCCCGCCCGGCTGCTGCCCGCGGACTGGCCCGGCGCGCGCTCGGCCGCCGTCTTCCGGGGACTGCACGAGCGTCTCCGGGACGCCGGAGCGGTGTTCGCCGGTCTGTGACCTCGGGCGCACCATGAGCCACTAACGGAACCCTCAGGTTCCTCTGCGTCTCCTCTCAAGTTTCTTACCTAGCGTCCATGGGGTCGTCGCGAGGTAGGACGCGGAGTGAGAGATGAGGACTGTTGCGCATGACCACCACGGCCCGAAAGGCAGGCCCAAGGGCTCAGGGGGCCACCGTCTGGCTCACCGGGCTGCCGAGCGCGGGCAAGACGACCATCGCCCGTCGGCTCGGTGACCGCCTGAAGGCCGAGGGGCATCGCGTGGAGGTCCTCGACGGCGACGAGATCCGCCGCTTCCTCTCCGCGGGCCTGGGCTTCTCCCGGGAGGACCGGAACACCAACGTGCAGCGCATCGGGCTGGTCTCGGAGGTGCTCGCGCGCAACGGCGTGCTGTCCGTCGTCCCGGTCATCGCCCCGTACGCCGACAGCCGCGAGGCCGTGCGCAAGCGGCACGAGGCGAGCGGGACGCCGTACATCGAGGTGCATGTCGCGACCCCGGTGGCGGTGTGCAGCGAGCGGGACGTGAAGGGGCTGTACGCCCGGCAGGCCGCGGGGCACTTGTCCGGGCTGACCGGCGTCGACGACCCGTACGAGCCGCCCGAGGCCCCCTCCCTCGTCCTTCCCACACAGCTCCAGACGCCCCAGGAGTCGGCCGCCGCCGTCTACGCCGTACTGGCGGAGCGGGGGTTGGTGTGACCGGGTTCGATGTGACCGGGTTCGGCCTCTCCCACCTGGACGCGCTGGAGTCCGAGGCCGTCCACATCTTCCGTGAGGTGGCGGGTGAGTTCGAGCGGCCGGTGATCCTGTTCTCCGGCGGCAAGGACTCCATCGTCATGCTGCACCTGGCGCTGAAGGCCTTCGCTCCCGCGGCGGTCCCGTTCACGCTGCTGCATGTGGACACCGGGCACAACTTCCCCGAGGTCATCGACTACCGGGACCGTGTGGTTGCCGCACATGGGCTGCGTCTCCATGTGGCCTCCGTACAGGACTACATCGACCGGGGTGTGCTGCGCGAACGTCCCGACGGGACGCGGAATCCGCTCCAGACTCTGCCGCTGACGGAGAAGATCCGGAGCGAGCGGTTCGACGCGGTCTTCGGCGGCGGGCGCAGGGACGAGGAGAAGGCGCGGGCCAAGGAACGCGTCTTCTCCCTGCGCGACGAGTTCTCTCAATGGGACCCGCGCCGCCAGCGGCCCGAGCTGTGGAACCTCTACAACGGCCGCCACGCGCCCGGCGAGCACGTGCGCGTGTTCCCGCTGTCCAACTGGACCGAGCTGGACGTGTGGCAATACATCGCCCGCGAGGAGATCGAGCTGCCGGACATCTACTACGCCCACCAGCGCGAGGTGTTCCAGCGGGGCGGCATGTGGCTGACGGCCGGCGAGTGGGGCGGGCCTCGCGAGCACGAGGTCGTCGAGAAGCGTCAGGTCCGGTATCGCACGGTCGGCGACATGTCCTGCACCGGTGCGGTGGACTCCGACGCCGACACCATCGAGAAAGTGATCACCGAGATCGCCGCCTCCCGGCTGACCGAGCGTGGCGCGACCCGCGCCGACGACAAGCTGTCCGAGGCCGCGATGGAAGACCGTAAGCGCGAAGGGTACTTCTGAGCATGGCCGTGAACACGCTTCGGTTCGCCACCGCAGGGTCCGTCGACGACGGCAAGTCGACTCTCGTCGGGCGCCTGCTGCACGACTCGAAATCGGTCCTCGCCGACCAGCTGGAGGCCGTGGAGCACGCCTCCCGCAACCGCGGCCAGGACGCCCCCGACCTCGCACTGCTCACCGACGGCCTGCGCGCCGAGCGCGAGCAGGGCATCACCATCGACGTGGCCTACCGCTACTTCGCCACACCCCGGCGCCGGTTCATCCTCGCCGACACCCCCGGCCACGTGCAGTACACCCGCAACATGGTCACCGGCGCCTCCACCGCCGACCTGGCGATCATTCTCGTCGACGCCCGCAACGGTGTCGTCGCCCAGACCCGTCGGCACGCCGCCGTGGCCGCCCTGCTGCGGGTTCCCCAGGTGGTCCTCGCCGTCAACAAGATGGACCTGGTCGGGTACGGGGAGCGGGAGTTCGACGCGATCGTCGAGGACTTCGCAGGTCACGCGGCCGAGTTGGGGCTGCCCGGCTTCACGCCGATCCCGGTCTCGGCACTCGCCGGGGACAACGTCGTGGAGCGCTCGGCCCGCATGGACTGGTACGGCGGCCCGGCACTCCTGGAGTTCCTGGAGAAGGTCCCGGTCGGCGTCGATCCCGCCGACGCCCCTGTCCGCTTCCCCGTCCAGTACGTGATCCGCCACGGTGAATCCCGGCACTACGCAGGTCAGTTGGCCTCCGGCTCACTGCGGGTCGGCGACCGGGTGACCGTGCACCCGTCCGGCACGACGTCCGAGATCACCGGCATCGACGTACTCGGCCGGGACGTCGACGTGGCGTACGCGCCGCAGTCGATCAGCGTCCGCCTCGCCGACCAGCGGGACGTCTCGCGCGGCGACCTGATCACCACGGGCGTCGATGTCCCGGCGCTCACCCGGGACGTCCGGGCGACCGCGTGCCACCTGGCCGACCGCCCGCTGAGGGTCGGCGACCGGGTACTGGTCAGACACACCACCCGAACCGTGAAGGCCGTCGTCAAGGACCTCGGCAAGGCAGCCGAGTTGAGGGCCAACGACCTGGGCCGGATCACCCTGCGCACCGCCGAGCCGCTCGCCCTCGACGACTACGCGGTCTCCCGGCGCACCGGCGCGTTCATCCTGATCGACCCGGCGGACGGCGCGACGCTGACCGCCGGCATGGCCGAGATCAGCTCCCCAGACTGAGCCGGGGTTTGGGCGCGTCCGTGCGCCCCGTCTGCGGACGCCTGCTGCCCGCCCGGTACGGCGCCGGCCAGACGACACCCGGGCCGTCGTAGTCCTGCTCGGCCGCCGCGTGCAGCGTCCAGTGCGGGTCGTAGAGGTGGGGGCGGGCGAGAGCGCACAGGTCCGTACGGCCCGCCAGAATGAGGGAGTTGACGTCGTCCCAGGAGGAGATCGCCCCGACCGCGACAACCGGCAGGCGGGTGGCGTGGCGGATCCGGTCCGCGTACGGCGTCTGGTACGACCGCCCGTACTCCGGCTGCTCGTCGGCCACGACCTGCCCGGTCGACACGTCGATCGCGTCGGCGCCGTGCGCGGCGAAGGCGCGGGCGATCTCGACGGCGTCCTCGGCCGTCGTGCCGCCCTCGGCCCAGTCCGTGGCGGAGATACGGACGGTCATCGGCCGTTCCTCCGGCCAGACGGCCCGGATGGCGTCGAAGACTTCGAGCGGGAAGCGGAGCCGCTTCTCCAGGGAGCCGCCGTAGGCATCGGTGCGTTGGTTGGTCAGCGGGGAGAGGAAGCCGGAGAGCAGGTAGCCGTGTGCGCAGTGGAGTTCGAGGAGGTCGAATCCGGCGCGGGCGGCGCGCCAGGCAGCCGCGGTGAACTGCTCGCGAATGTCGGTGAGTTGGGAGCGGGTCAGCTCACGCGGGGTCTGACTGTAGGGCTTGTAGGGGAGCGGGGACGGGGCCACTAGTGGCCAGTTGCCGTCCTCCAGCGGCTCGTCGATGCCCTCCCACATGAGCCTGGTCGAGCCCTTGCGCCCACTGTGGCCGAGCTGCACGCCGATCGCGGTGCCGGGTGCCTGTGTGTGCACGAACTGGACGATCCGCCGCCAGGCCTCACCCTGCTTGCCGGTGTAGAGGCCGGTGCAGCCGGGGGTGATCCGGCCCTCCGGGCTGACGCACACCATCTCGGTCATCACCAGGCCGGCGCCGCCGAGGGCGCGGGCGCCGAGGTGGACGAGGTGGAAGTCGCCGGGGACGCCGTCGGTGGCCGAGTACATGTCCATCGGGGACACGACGACCCGGTTGCGCAAGGTCAGGCCGCGCAGCCGGAACGGGGTGAACATCGGGGGCGTGTCGGTCGGGCAGCCGAAGTCGCGCTCCACGGCCTCGGTGAAACCGGCGTCACGCAGGCGCAGGTTGTCGTGCGTGACGCGGCGGCTGCGGGTGAGGAGGTTGAAGGCGAACTGGCGCGGCGGCTGGTCGAGGTAGAGGCCGAGGTTCTCGAACCACTCCAGGCTGGCGCGTGCCGCGCGCTGCGTGGAGGCCACCACGGGCTTGCGCTCCTCCTCGTACGCCCTCAACGCGCCGGGGATGTCGGGCTGTTCCTCCAGACAGGCGGCGAGCGCCAGGGCGTCCTCCACGGCCAGCTTGGTGCCGGAGCCGATGGAGAAGTGGGCGGTGTGGGCGGCGTCGCCGAGCAGGACGACGTTCTCGTGCGACCACCGCTCGTTGACGACCGTGCGGAAGGTGGTCCATGCCGACTTGTTGGACTTGAGGGACCGTCCGCCGAGGGCGTCCGCGAAGATCTTGGCGCAGCGGGCGATCGACTCCTGCTCGTCGACCTCGTCGAATCCGGCGGCTCGCCACACGTCCTCGTGCATCTCGACGATGACGGTGGAGGCGTCGGACGCATAGGGGTAGCCGTGCAGCTGCATCACGCCGTGCTCGGTCTCGGCGATCTCGAAGCGGAAGGCGTCGAAGGCGAAGTCGGCGGCCAGCCAGATGTAGCGGCACCGGTGCATGGCCACATGGGGGCGGAACACATGGGCGTAGGCCTCGCGCGTGGTGCTGTTCACACCGTCTGCGGCGATGACGAGGTCGTACGTCTCTGCCAGCGAGGCCGTGTCCGGGGCCTCCGAGCGGAAGCGGAGCTCCACGCCGAGGGTGCGGCAGCGGTCGTGGAGGATCTCCAAGAGGCGTTTTCTGCCCAGGGCCGCGAAGCCGTGTCCTCCGGAGGTCTGGCGGCTGTTGCGGTGGACGATGTCGATGTCGTCCCAGCGGGTGAAGTGCGTTTGGAGCGCTGCGTAGACCGTGGGGTCGGCGTGCTCGATGCCGCCGAGGGTTTCGTCGGAGAGGACCACTCCGAAGCCGAAGGTGTCGTCGGGGGCGTTGCGTTCCCAGACGGTGATCTCTCGGGTGGGGTCGAGGCGTTTGAGGAGGGCGGCGGCGTAGAGGCCGGCGGGGCCGCCGCCGATGATTGCGACTCGTAGGGGGTGGCTGGTCTCGTTCGGCGGCTGCGGGCTGGTGGGGGCTGGTCGCGCCCGCGCGGCGGTAGCCGCAGATTCAGCGCAGCCCCGCGCCCCTTTGGTCGGCACAGTCACCGCCCCCTCCATTTGGGAGGGCGCTTCTCCGTGAACGCCGCGTGGAACTCCGCGTAGTCCTCGCCGTTCATCAGCAGGGCCTGCGTCGACGCGTCCAGTTCCACCGATGCCGCCAGCGGCATGTCCAGCTCGGCCGTCAGGAGGGCCTTCGTCTGGGCGTACGCCAGGGCCGGGCCCTCGGCCAGGCGGCGGGCGAGTGTCTGCGCGGCCTCGTTCGCGCTCCCCTCCTCCGCCAGCTCGCTGATCAGGCCGATGCGCTCGGCCTCCGGTGCCCGGACCGGCTCGCCCAGCATCAGCAGCCGGGTCGCGTGCCCGAGGCCGACGATCCGGGGCAGCAGATACGCGGCACCCATGTCGCCGCCGGACAGGCCGACCCGGGTGAAGAGGAAGGCGAAGCGTGCGGTGGGGTCGGCGACCCGGAAGTCGGCCGCGAGCGCCAGTACCGCCCCGGCCCCGGCCGCCACCCCGTGCACCGCCGCGATCACCGGGAACGGGCACTCCCGTACCGCCCGCACGACCTGCCCGGTCATCCGGTTGAAGTCGAGGAGCTGTGCGGTGTCCATGGCCAGGGTCGCGCCGATGATCTCGTCGACGTCGCCGCCGGAACAGAAGCCGCGGCCCTCGCCGGCCAGCACCAGCGCCCGCACCGCCCTCTCCCGGGACAGCTCGGCGAGCAGATCGCGCAGGTCGGCGTAGGCGCCGAAGGTGAGCGCGTTGAGTTTCTCGGGGCGGGTGAGGGTGACGGTGGTGACGCCGTCGGCATGCTCGACCCGCAGATGTTTCCAGTCGGGGGTGCGGGCGGCGGAGCCGGTGAAGGGACTCATGACGTGCGGCCTCCTCAGGCGGACGGCGGGCACTGCCTCGCTGAGCTCTGCCCTCCGAGCTCTACCCTTCGAAGCTATCACTCAACTTTGACTGTCGTCACGAGCACGCAATAAGCCAACCGGGTGTGACCTTGCTCCGTCACATCCGTCACGGCTCGTCGACACCCCCGTAACGACGGGATCAAGCGCGCGAGGGCGGCCGTTCACCTGGGTAAGTCGCCAGCAGTCGGGGCCGAAGGTTCCGAACGGCGCCCTTCGAAAACCCTTCTCCGGGTGGCGCCGTACCATTCATAAGGTTGAAAGCAGGTCAGCCTGCTCATGAACGGACCCGCCTTGCAAGATCGCCCCTCAGCCTCCGCCTCCTGGCGCATCGCGCTGCCGCACACTGTCGCAGCCGTGCCCGTCGCGCGCGCCCTGGTCCGTACGGCGCTGGCCGAGCTGGAGCACGCCGCCGACAGCGACACCGCGGAGCTGCTCACGGCGGAGCTGGTCGCGAACGCCGTGGAGCACACCGCGGGCGACGGCCCCATAGAGCTGGTCGTGGAGCTGCTGCCGTCCGGCTGCCAGGTCGAGGTCCACGACCCGGACCCGGCCCCGCCCGGCGATCTGACCCGCCCCACCAACGGCGAGCCCGACCCCTGGCAGGAGCACGGCCGGGGCCTCCTGCTGATCCGCACCCTGAGCTCGTCATGCGGCCACCGACCGGCGGGCTCCGGCAAGGCGGTCTGGTTCAGACTGCCGGTCGTGCCGGCTCAGCGCCGCCCGATGTAAACCGCCTCAGGCCGGCGCCGCCCGTGGTAGCCGCCTCAGGCCAGGGTCGCCACCAGAACCGCCTTGATCGTGTGCATCCGATTCTCCGCCTCGTCGAAAACGACGGAGTGCGCCGACTCGAAGACCTCGTCCGTGACCTCCAGCGACTCCAGGCCGTGCCGCTCGAAGATCCCGCGCCCGACCTTCGTGCCCAGGTCATGGAAGGCCGGCAGGCAGTGGAGAAATTTCACGGCCGGGTTCCCGGTGGCCCGCAGCACGTCCATGGTCACGGCATACGGACCCAGCGCGGCGATCCGCTCGTCCCACACCTCCTTGGGTTCCCCCATGGAAACCCAGACGTCGGTGGCGACGAAGTCCGCCCCGAGGACGCCCTCGTCGACCTTCTCCGTGATCGTGATGCGGGCCCCGCTGGCCTCGGAGAGCTTGAGGGCCCGCTCGATGATCGCCTGGGCGGGCCAGTACGCCTGGGGGGCGACGATCCGCACGTCCATGCCGAGCAGCGCCCCCGTGATCAGGTACGAGTTGCCCATGTTGAAGCGGGCGTCGCCCAGGTAGGCGAAGGCGATCTCCTTCGGGGGCTTGCCGCTGTGCTCCGTCATCGTCAGCACGTCGGCCAGCATCTGCGTCGGGTGCCAGTCGTCGGTCAGACCGTTGAAGACGGGCACGCCCGCGTACGCCGCCAGCTCCTCCACGTTCGCCTGGCTGTCCCCGCGGTACTCGATCCCGTCGTACATCCGCCCCAGCACGCGCGCGGTGTCCTTCACGGACTCCTTGTGGCCGATCTGTGAGCCCGACGGGTCGAGGTACGTCGTCGAGGCGCCCTGGTCGGCGGCCGCGACCTCGAACGCGCAGCGCGTGCGCGTCGAGGTCTTCTCGAAGATCAGCGCGATGTTCCGGCCCCGCAGGTACTGCGCCTCGGCCCCGGCCTTCTTGGCGGCCTTCAGCTCGGCGGCCAGCTCGACCAGCCCCAGGAACTCCTGCCCGGTGAAGTCGAGCTCCTTGAGGAAGTGGCGGCCGGCGAGGGCGGTCGGGACAGTCGCCATGGGGGCGCTCCAGAGGTACGAGAACAAGGACTATGGAAGTCTATACGACCACTGGCATTTCTATACGGTCACACCTTCGGCCTATACGGCCTCGCGTTCGACCGGACAGCTCATGCACCGCGGCCCCCCTCTCCCCCGCCCCAGCTCGCTCCCCGGGATCTCGATCACCTCGATGCCCTGCTTGCGCAGATGTGTGTTGGTGGTGGAGTTCCGCTCGTAGGCGACGACCACACCCGGCTCGACCGCCAGCACGTTGCAGCCGTCGTCCCACTGCTCACGCTCGGCCGCGTGGACGTCCTGGGTCGCGGTCAGGACGCGGATCTCACTGAGGCCGAGCGCGGCGGCGATCGCGCGGTGCATGTGCTCCGGCGGATGGTCGGTGACCTTCAGCTCCTTGTCGCCGGCGCCCGGTTCGATGGTGTACGAGCGGAGCATGCCGAGCCCGGCGTACTGGGTGAAGACGTCGCCGTCGACCATCGTCATCACGGTGTCGAGATGCATGAGGGCGCGCCGCTTGGGCATGTCGAGGGCCACGATCGTCTGCGCCGACCCGGCGGCGAACAGCTTGTGGGCGAGCATCTCGACGGCCTGGGGCGTGGTCCGCTCACTCATCCCGATGAGCACGGCCCCGCTGCCGATCACCAGGACGTCCCCGCCCTCGATGGTGGAGGGGTAGTCGGCCTGCCCCTCGGACCAGACGTGGAACGTCTCGTCACGGAACAGCGGGTGATGCCGGTAGATCGCCTCGAAATGGACCGTCTCGCGCTGCCGGGCGGGCCAGCGCATGGCGTTGACGGAGACGCCGTCGTAGATCCAGGCGGAGGTGTCCCGGGTGAAGAGGTGATTGGGCAGGGGCGCGAGGAGGAAGTCGTCCAGCTCCATGACATGGAAGCGCACGGAGATCGGCTCGGGGTGCGCCTCCAGGAACTCCCGTTTGGTCATGCCCCCTATGAGGGCTTCGGCCAGTTCGGGCGAGGGCAGGCCCTCGAAGGCCGCACGGAGGTGGTCGGTGGCCAGCACCCCGTACTCCTTCTCGTCGAAGACCCTGTCCAGGACGAGCCTCCGGGCCGCCGGGATCTCCAGGGCCTCGGTGAGCAGGTCGCCGAACAGGTGGACGGTGACCCCGCGGTCGCGCAGTACGTCGGCGAACCCGTCGTGCTCGGCGCGCGCCCGGCGCACCCACAGCACGTCGTCGAAGAGCAGGGCGTCCTTGTTGCTGGGGGTGAGCCTTTTGAGCTCGAGATCGGGCCGGTGCAGGATGACGCGGCGCAGGCGCCCGGCCTCGGAGTCGACATGGAATCCCATGCCTCCATCCTGACCATCGCCGACCGGGTTCACCCCCCGCTTGACCGTTTCCATTCTCGTCCCCTTGACGACAAGCAAGCATCGCGTTTATCGTCTACATGACGAAAAGCGAGGGGGTCCCATGGCCGACATCACCCGGCGCCTCGGCTGGCGCCATCTGCGCGGCGCGCCCACGGCGCACATCCGCCACCACCGCGGCGGCAAGCTGCTGCACGACGGCCCCGGGCTCAGCTTCTGGTTCCGGGCGCTGACCGCCGCGCTGTCCGAAGTTCCGGTGGACGACCGGGAGTTGGCGATGACCTTCCATGCCCGTACGTCCGATTTCCAGGACGTGGCCGTCCAGGCGACGGTCACCTACCGGATCAGCGACCCCGCGGTGGCCGCGTCCCGCCTGGACTTCTCCGTCGACCCGGACACGGGCGCGTGGCGGGGCACCCCGCTGGAGCAGCTGGGCACGCTCCTGACCGAAACGGCCCAGCAGCACGCGCTGGACGTCCTGTCCCGTACGCCGCTGTCGGCGGCGCTGGTCGACGGCGTGACGGCGGTGCGGGAGCGGATCGCGGCGGGCCTGGCCGGCGAGCCGCGGCTCCCGTCGACGGGCATCGAGGTGGTCGCCGTACGCGTCATGGCGCTGCGCCCCGAGCCGGAGGTGGAGCGGGCGCTGCGCACCCCGGCCCGCGAGCAGATCCAGCAGGAGGCCGACCGGGCGACGTACGAGCGCCGGGCGGTGGCCGTCGAGCGGGAACGGGCGATCGCCGAGAACGAACTGGCCAGCCAGATCGAACTCGCCCGCCGCGAGGAGCAGTTGGTGGACCAGCGGGGCACCAACGCGCGGCGGGAGGCCGAGGAGCACGCGGCAGCCGACGCGGTCCGGGCCGAGGCGGAGGCGGCACGGACGGTACGGCTGGCCGAAGCCGAGGCGGCTCGTTCCGTACGGCTGGCCCGGGCGGAGGCCGAAGGGGCACGCGAGGTCGGTGAAGCACGGGCTCAGGCGCAGGCGGCCTGGCTGCGCGTGCACGGCGAAGTGGACGTGGCGACGCTGCACGCCCTCACCGGGACGCGGCTCGCGGAGAACCTGCCGCGGATCGACAGCGTGACGGTGTCGCCGGACGTGCTGACGGGGCTGCTCGCCAGGCTCGGTACGCAGGAGCAGGCGTGAGCCTCGCTCCCCGGGTCGTTCTCGTCCATCGCACCACGGAGTACGAGGAGTTGGTGGCCCGGCACGGCACGCACGGCCAGGCCGCCTTCTTCCTCGCCTCCCGGGGCCGGGACATCGCGGAGATCGCCGAACGCCACCACCGGACGCGCCACGCCCTGGCGGAGGTGACCTCGGCAATCCCCCTGACCTGGCGTCAGAGCCGGGTCGAGAGAGCCGACTTGGACCGGTTCCTGTTCGCCCCGGAGGACGTGGTGGTCGTGGTCGGGCAGGACGGACTGGTCGCAAATGTGGCCAAGTACCTCGCCGGGCAACCGGTGCTGGGCATCGACTCCGACCCCGGCCGCAACCCGGGTGTCCTCGTGCGCCACCACCCCGAGAACACCGGCCCGCTTCTCACCGCGGCGCAATCCGGAAGGGGCGCCTGCGACGAACTCACCATGGTCGAGGCCGTGGCCGACGACACACAGCGGCTCGTGGCGCTGAACGAGATCTACCTGGGCGCCGTCGGACACCAGACGGCCCGATACCGCCTGGGCCTGGAGGACGACGGGGGTGTCGTCGAGGCCCAGGCCTCGTCCGGGGTGCTGATCGGCACCGGGACGGGGGCGACCGGCTGGATCCGGTCGGTGTGGCAGGAGCGGGGAGAGCAGCTGCGGCTGCCCTCCCCGACGGAGGAGCGCCTGCTGTGGTACGTCCGCGAGGCCTGGCCGTCCCCGGCCACCGGTACGTCGCGGGTGGCCGGGGAACTCGCCGCCGCGTCCCGTCTCCACCTCACCGTCGAGTCCGAGCGGCTCGTCGCCTTCGGGGACGGGATGGAGACGGACGCGGTCGAGTTGACCTGGGGCCAGACGGTCCGGGTCGGCGTGTGCCGGGAGCGGCTGCGGCTGGTCGGCTGAAGCCGCTCCCTCGGTTCACAGCCGGGGGTCCACCGGTTCCGACTCCAGCGCCAGCACCCCGAACACGGCCTCGTGCACCCGCCACAGCGGCTCGCCCTCGGCCAGCCGGTCCAGGGCCTCGAGGCCCAGCGCGTACTCGCGGATGGCGAGGGACCGCTTGTGGTTGAGGAACCGCTGCCGCAGCCGCGCCAGGTTGTCCGGCCGCGTGTACTCGGGACCGTAGATGATCCGCAGGTACTCGCGCCCCCGGCACTTGATCCCGGGCTGGACCAGGCGCCCTTCCTCCCGGCGCACGACCGCACCGAGCGGCTTGACGACCATGCCCTCGCCGCCACGGCCCGTCATCTCCAGCCACCAGTCGACGCCGGCCTGCACCGACTCCGGGTCACCGGTGTCGACGTAGAGGCGCCGGGTCGTCTGCAGCAGGCCGGTGCTGTCGTGCTCCACCAGCCGGTCGAGGAGGGCGAGCTGCTCGTTGTGCGGGAGCGCGGCCAAACTGCGGCCCTGGGCGGCCAGGATCTGGAACGGTGCCAGGCGTACGCCGTCCAGGACGTCCGTGGTCCAGCAGTAGCGGCGGTACGCCTCCGTGAACGCGGCGGCGTCCGACGCCCGTCCGCGCTGGCGGGCGAGCAGGTCCGACACGTCGACGCCGCGCCCCGCTGCACCCTCCAGTGCGGCGAGCGCACCCGGGAACACGGCCCCGGAGGCGGCGCCGACCGCGGCGTACTGCGACCGCAGCAGACCCTGTGCCTTCAGCGACCACGGCATCAACTCGGCGTCGAGCAGCAGCCAGTCCGTCTCGAGGTCGTCCCAGAGACCGGCCTCGCCGATCGCCGTACGGAGCCGCTCCAGGATCGTCTCCGTCACGGACTCGTCGTCGAAGAACGGGCGACCGGTGCGGGTGTAGAGCGACCCGCTGGGACCGTCGACCCCGAACCTCTTGCGGGCGGCCTCCGCGTCCCGGCACACCAGCGCCACGGCCCGCGAGCCCATGTGCTTCTCCTCGCACACGACCCGCTCGACACCGTCCGCCGCGTACTGCGCGAAGGCCTCCGCCGGGTGCTCCAGGTAGCCCTCGATGTGACTGGTCGCCGTCGGTGCCATGGTCGGCGGGAGGTACGGCAGCAGGCGCGGGTCGACGGCGAAGCGGCTCATGACCTCCAGGGCCGCGGCCGCGTTCTCCTCACGGACCGACACCCGCCCGGCGTGCCGGGTCTCGACCACCCGGCGGCCGTGGACGTCGTTGAGGTCGAGCGGCCGTCCGTCGTGCCCGCCCGGTGCCTCCGTCCGCAGCGGCTTGGCCGGCTCGTACCAGACCTGCTCGGCCGGTACGTCGACCAGCTCCCGCTCCGGCCAGCGCAGCGCGGTCAGCTTGCCGCCGAAGACGGCACCGGTGTCCAGGCAGATGGTGTTGTTCAGCCAGGTGGCCTCCGGCACCGGGGTGTGGCCGTACACCACAGCCGCGCGGCCCCGGTAGTCCTCGGCCCACGGGTAGCGCACCGGCAGCCCGAACTCGTCGGTCTCCCCGGTGGTGTCGCCGTACAGCGCGTGCGAGCGCACCCGCCCCGACGTGCGACCGTGGTACTTCTCCGGCAGACCGGCGTGGCAGACCACGAGCCGGCCGCCGTCGAGGACGTAGTGGCTGACGAGCCCGTCGATGAACTCCCTCACCTCGGCGCGGAACTCCTCGCTCGCGCCCTCCATCTGCTCGATGGTCTCGGCGAGTCCGTGCGTGTGCTGGACCTTGCGGCCCTTGAGGTAGCGGCCGTACTTGTTCTCGTGGTTGCCCGGCACGCACAGCGCGTTGCCCGACTTCACCATCGACATCACGCGCCGCAGCACGCCGGGGCTGTCCGGGCCGCGGTCGACGAGGTCGCCGACGAAGACGGCGGTGCGGCCGTCCGGGTGCACACCGTCTGCGTACCCCAACTTGCCGAGCAGCGACTCCAGTTCGGAGGCGCAGCCGTGGATGTCGCCGACGATGTCGAACGGGCCGGTGAGGTGGGTGAGGTCGTTGAAGCGCTTCTCGGTGACGACGGACGCGCTCTCGACTTCGTCCACCCCTCGCAGGACGTGCACCTTGCGGAAGCCCTCGCGCTCCAGGTGCCGCAGGGACCGCCGGAGTTCGCGGGTGTGCCGCTGGATGACCCGGCGCGGCATGTCGGCCCGGTCGGTGCGGCCGGCGTTGCGCTCGGCGCACACGTCCTCCGGCACGTCGAGCACGATGGCTATCGGCAGCACGTCGTACTGCCTGGCCAGCTCGATCAGCTGCCGTCGGCTGTCCTGCTGCACGCTGGTGGCGTCGACGACCGTACGGCGGCCGGCCGCCAGGCGCTTGCCTGCGATGTAGTGCAGGACGTCGAAGGCGTCCCGGGTCGCGCTCTGGTCGTTCTCGTCGTCGGAGACGAGGCCGCGGCAGAAGTCGGAGGAGATGACCTCCGTCGGCTTGAAGTGCCGGCGGGCGAAGGTGGACTTGCCGGAGCCGGAGGCGCCGACGAGCACGACGAGGGAGAGGTCGGTGACGGGCAGGACCCGTCCCTTGGTCGCCTGGGTGGTCTCGCTCATGCCGCCTTCGCCTCCTTCTCGTCGTTCACACTGCTCTTCATGCCGGCTGTGCTGATTTCAAACAGGGCCATCTGGGTGGGCGGTCCCACCTCCGGGTCGTCCGGCCCGACCGGTACGAACTCCACGCCGTACCCGTGCCGTTCGGCCACCGCCGTGGCCCATGACCGGAACTCCTCGCGCGTCCACTCGAACCGGTGGTCGCCGTGCCGGACGTGGCCGGCCGGGAGGGATTCCCAGCGGACGTTGTACTCGACGTTCGGGGTGGTCACCAGAACCGTGCGCGGCCGGGCGGAGCCGAACACCGCGTACTCCAGGGCGGGCAGCCGCGGCAGGTCGAGGTGCTCGATGACCTCGCTGAGCACGGCGGCGTCGTAACCCTTGAGGCGGCTGTCGGTGTAGGCGAGGGAGCTCTGGAACAGCTGCACGCGCGACGCCTGCCGCTCCCCCATCCGGTCCAGCTTCAGCCGCCGTCCCGCGATGGTCAGCGCCCGCATCGACACGTCCACGCCGACGATCTCGGTGTACGCCGGGTCCTTGAGCAGCGCCTGCACCAACTGCCCCTGTCCGCAACCGAGATCGAGCACGCGCGCGGCACCGGACGCCTTGAGCGCGGCCATGATCGCGTCCCGGCGCTGCACGGCGAGCGGCGTCGGCTTCTCCTCGGCCTCGCTCTCCGCCCCGACGGCGTTGTCGATGTCCTCGACCTCGCTGTCGTCGGCCTCCGCGAGCCGGACCAGTTCCAGCCGCTCCATCGCCTGCCGGGTCAGCGACCAGCGGCGCGACAGATACCGGCTGGTGATCAGCTTCTGCTCCGGGTGTTCCGCCAGCCAGCCCTCACCGGCCCGCAGCAGCTTGTCGACCTCCTCGGAGGAGACCCAGTAGTGCTTGGCGTCGTCGAGGACAGGGAGCAGGACATAGAGGTGACGCAGGGCCTCGGCGAGGGTCAGCCCCTCCGACTCCAGCACGAGCCGCACGTAGCGTGAATCGCCCCACTCGGGGAACTGCACGTCCAGCGGCACGGGTTCGGCGGTCACCGCCCAGCCGAGCGGCTCGAACAGCCGCCGTACGAGCTCGGGACCGCCCCGGGCCGGAAGCGCGGGCACCTCGATCCGCAGCGGCCGCGGCTGAGCCGGCAGGTCCGGCCGGGCATGGCACACGCCCCGCATCGCGCTGGAGAACACACCGCTGAGCGCTACCGCGAGCAGCGAGGAGGCGGCGTACGGCCGGTCATTGACGTACTGCGCGAGCGCCGCGTCGGGCGCGCCACCCCGCCCCTTGCCCTTGCCGCGCCGGACCAATGCCACCGCGTCGACCTCCAACAGCAGCGCCGCCGTGCAGCGCTCGGCGTCGGCCTCCGGGTAGAGGACGTGCGCCTTGCCGTAGGAGGTGGAGAACGCCTGCGCCTTCTCGGGATGCTTGTGCAACAGGAAGCCGAGATCGGTGGCGGGGCGTTCTGGGGTGCCGGTGGCAGTGATGGTCAGGAACACGGTGGGTTGGCCTTTGGATAGGGTCTGAGCTGCGCATGTGCGCCGCCCATACAACGTACAGAGCGCACGCCGTAACCACCCGGGTTTTTCGCCCCGCCCGTTCCCGCCCGCTCCCAGGGGTGTGCAGCGGGAACCCACGACGGCCCCCGGAAGCCCTGCTCCCCGGGGGCCGCGAAGAGATCGAACAGCTCAGACAGTTCAGGGCACAACCGGCACTACGACAGCTGCGACTGCACCTGGGAGGAGATGAGCTCCAGGTGGTCCAGGTCGTCCAGGTCGAGGACCTGGAGGTAGATCCGCCGGGAGCCGATCTCCTGGTACCGGCCGATCTTGTCGACGACCTCCTGCGGAGACCCGGCGAGCCCGTTGACCTTGAGCTCGTCGACTTCCCGCCCGATCGCGGCGGCACGACGGGCGACCTCCTGCTCGTCCTTGCCCACGCACACCACAAGGGCGTTGGAGTAGACGAGGTCGTCACCCTTGCGCCCGGCGTCCTCGGCTGCGGCGCGCACTCGCCCGAACTGCCGCTCACTGTCCTCGACCGAGGCGAACGGCATGTTGAACTCGTCGGCGTACTTGCCGGCCAGCCGCGGAGTACGGGTGGCCCCGTGCCCGCCGATCAGAACCGGAATCCTGTCCTGGGCGGGCTTGGGCAGGGCAGGCGAATCGGTGAGGTCGTAGAAGCTGCCGTGGAAGTCGAAGGTCGCACCGGCCTGGGTCGCCCACAGCCCCGTGACGATGGCGAGCTGTTCCTCCAGCCGCGCGAACTTCTCCTTCGGGAACGGGATGCCGTACGCCTTGTGCTCCTCCTCGAACCAGCCGGCCCCGAGGCCGAGTTCGACGCGGCCGCCGGACATCTGGTCGACCTGGGCGACCTGGATGGCGAGCACGCCGGGCAGCCGGAAGGTGCCGGCGGTCATCAGGGTGCCGAGGCGAATGCGCTTGGTCTCACGTGCGAGACCGGCAAGTGTGATCCAGGCGTCGGTGGGCCCGGGCAGGCCGTCCCCGGAGCCCATCTTCAGATAGTGGTCGGACCGGAAGAACGCGTCGAAGCCGAGGTCCTCGGTGGCCTTCGCCACGGTGAGGAGGGTGTCGTAGGTGGCCCCCTGCTGGGGCTCGGTGAAGATGCGAAGATCCATGACTCCATCCTGCATGCCGAGGCACCCGTCAACCGTGCGGGTCCCCCTGCCCCCCGCCTCCCCGGTCGGGTGAATTCCGTCAACGCCGGAACCGCCCCCTGCCCGGGCCAGTGACCGCCCCTCACAGTGATCGTTGGCTCGATCGGAGCCGGACCGCCCGGCCCTCGCGCCGGCCCCTGACGGCCGGAGCGTCACCGTGTCGGCCCACTGCCACTGGGGGCCGGAGGCCCGAGGAGGCCGTCATGTCCGAGGAATTCGCGCCACAGCAGACCACCAGCGGCGCCGGCCAACCGAAGGGTCTGCTGCAGCAGATGGAGGAGCTGATGGCGGCCCTGAACGCGGACCTCTCGGCCCTGGACGCGGACCTGCAGTCGACCGGACCCCAGCGACGGGACGACGACGCCGGCTGACCCCCGCCCCGCCAGGGGGCTGCGCCCCCTGGACCCCCATCGGCCTGAACGGCCTCGTCCTCAAACTCCCCCAGAGGGGGCACCCCCGGACGGGCTGAAATGCCTGGACCGGCATTCGAAAGTGACTGGCAGAGCGACCGTGGTGATGGCGTACCCCCGCGGCGCCGCACCCGCGTACGGCGGCAAGGGGACGTGCCGGGGGGGGTGTCCGCCCGCAGTGGCCGGCGTCAACACGCAGTACCTCTTGGCCTAAGGCGACCGCCGGTCCGAGGACGGACACCCCCCGGCACGGCCCCGACCCACGACGAAACAGTCGGCGCTACGCGAACCCCCACCACACAGCAACAGGCCGCCGCAGGCATCGACGCGGCACCCCCACCCACCAGCCACAGACCGCCGCAGGCACCCCCGCCCCACCCGCCGGAGGCAACCGCCCTACCCCGCCGCAGGCAACCCCTCCTCCCGATCCGCAAGCCTGCGCAGCATCTCCCGCACCCGATCCCGAGACTCATCCGCCGCGTCGATCGCCTCCATGCACTGCCAGTACGTCGTCTCGTCATCCGCCGCGCTGGCCATACCCACCAGAGCGATCCCCACCTCACCCAACAGGCTGCCCAGATGCATCAGCGCCGGCCGCGCATCACCCAACTCCGTCAGCTGGGCGGCGCGTAAGGCACCCTCCGCAAGGTCCGGCACATCCAGCACCCCGCACCCACGCCCGGCCAGCTCGGTCAACCCCAGCGCCTCGCCCCGCAGTTCAGGTGGCCCGAACACCGCAAGCCGGCTACCGATCGCCTGAGCCAGGGCCTGCGCCTGCCACACCTCGGTCAAGATCTCCGGCGCGCCCTCGCTCCCCGCCAGCGCCCGCCTGCTAGTCACGATCAGCCGCACCGCGTCCATACGCAGTCCCCGTCTGTCCCGACGCGCTGCCCACGCGCCGCCCGAACTCCCTTGTCCACTACCCAGAGTGAAGGGCCTTGAGACGAAAAGCCAGAGGAAGACGGAAATCTGCGGACAACTTTTCGGCTACAGCCAAACAAACGGACACGCAGAGTGAAAGCGGACCAAGCCGCTCCCCACTCCTACGGCGCCGGAAACCTCCGCACCCCTAGGGCGCCGGAAACCTCCGCTCGTTCCGATCGATCTTCGCGTCCAGCGCCGCCAGCAGATCGATCCCGAGCACCTCGCACAGCTGCAACAGATAGGCCAGCACGTCCGCCACCTCGTCGGTCACCCGCCCGGCGGTCTCCGCGTCGTCCATGACCCGAGCCGACTCCTCAGGCGTCAACCACTGGAAGATCTCGACGAGTTCGGACGCCTCCACGCTGAGCGCGGCGACGAGGTTCTTCGGCGTGTGATACGGCTGCCAGTCGCGCGCGGCAGCGAACTCGGCCAGCCTGCGCTGCAGCTTGGCCACATCGAGAGGTTCGGTCACGGCTCCAGATGTACCACCGTCACGCCTCCCACCCCAGCCGACCCCGGCGTGGCAGCCGCCCCCACCGGCCCCGCACCCTCCACCACGCTCGCCACGTCACTCACGGCCCCCACCACCCGAATATGCCCCCGCTCACACATCCGCGCAGCAAGCCCCACCAGCTCCCCCCGCTGCACCTGATCCAGCCCCCGATCGAACCCATCAAGCACCACACTCAACGTCTGCATCGCCGCAGGCACCTCCACCACCGGATCGACCTCCAGCACCCCGGGCCCGGTCAGCAGCACCAACGACAGCGCGAGGTACCGCAGCTCACCGTCCCCCAACCGCCCGAGCTCCGTCCGCACCCCGTCCCCCCGGTCGAGCACCCCGCGCACCGTGCCGTCCCCCAGCACCTCGGCGACCACATCCGCCACCGCCCCGGCACACCCCGCCCGCACCGCGCCCACGAGCTGCGCATGCCGCCGCGTGCACTCGGCGCGAGTCCTCCACAGCACGTCGGCGAGGTTGTCGCAGCCCCCGAGCAGCCGCCCTGAACCGACCGGCACAGGTCCCCGCATCCGATCGGGCCGGGGATCGCAGGCGAAGACCGACCGCAGGGCCACGACCATCTGCTCGGCGGCCGCCAGCACCCGCCGCTGCCCCTCCGTCCTCCCGGCCACCCGCAGCGGCAACAGCGCCGTACCGAGCCGGTCGTCGGGCAGCGGCGCCCGTGTCACCGGCGACTGACCGGCCGTATGCCAGGCGGCCTGCACACAACGCCGGCTCGGATCCCGCAGGGCCGTCTCCAGCAGGACGACCCCGCCCGCGCTCAACCGCTCCCCCACGATCCGCAGTTCGGGCTCGGCCTGCACGGCGACGTCGAGTCGAACCGGCCCCTCGGGACCGTCGGCGGTACAGCCGATCCGGAAGCCCCGCCGTCGCTGCACATCGGGCCGGGCCCGCTCGGGCACGCAGGCCACCGGATCGGGGAACACCTCCCCGGCCTCGGCACCCGCACCGAGCCGAGCCAGCGCCTCGTAGGCCCGCAACGCGGTCGTCTTCCCGCACCCGCTCGGCCCGGCCAGGAGCGTGAACGCCCCGAGCGGAAGCACGACCCGCCGATGCCCGGCGAAGGCGGAAAGCCGCAGCTCGGTGACATGAGGGCGCCCGGGACACGCACCGTCCGCGCCACTCACCCGCCGCCCCCGAGAGGGCACGGACACAAGACCGGAAACAGACGACAGGGATGACGCAGAGGACCCAGACATGCCCGGACCGTAGGCCCGCTACCGCCAGGCGAACCGTTCCACCCCGGCACCCTTCCTACGATCGAGCGACGCCCCCGAGCCCGCTGCCAGACCTCAGACCCCAGATCTCAGACCCCAGTGCCAGGCTCCACGCCCCAGCCCCCCAGCCCCCAGCCCCCCGACCCGCAGGCCCGCGCCCCTCTACGTACCGGGAACCCCCGCCCCCTCCATCAACCCACTGACCTCGGTCCCGGGCGGCGTCAGCAGAAACACATTCCGGTCCACCCGATGCATCCCGCTCCCCAGCCCGAAGACGACCCCGGTGCTGAAGTCCAGCACCCGCTTGGCCACGTCGGTCTCGGCCCCCGTCAGATCCAGCAGCACCGGAATCCCCGCCATCAGCGTCTCGGCGACCTCGCGGGCGTCCGCGAACACATTGACCCGCAGGACGACGAACCGGCGACGCGGTTCCGTCTCCGCCTCCGGAAGCACCCGGTGGTCCACCGCGGACGGCCAGGCGTCTCGGCCGCGCAACGGCACGACCTGGGCGAGCCCCTCCCACTGTTCATCGGTGACGTCGTGGCTGTTCACCGGCTCCCCCCGCCTTGACTCGCCTTCAATGCCTGCACCAGCCAATTCTTACGCCAAGTCACCCGTTCGGCCCAACACCGACACGGTCCGCGAGCCCCTCGCACGCATCCCGACTCCTCCCGGACCCGGCCCCTCACAGCTCGTCCCGGCCTCCTGTGTGGCCTACGTAACTCCTCATGATCAAGGAATGTGACATCGACGTAACGGGCAATTCGTACGCTCCAGACACGACCTCGAACGCCGGAGAAGGGCAGCACGTGACCGAGACCACCTCCACGACTCAGGTCCGGACGGTCTGCACGTACTGCGGGGTGGGCTGCGGGGTCCTGCTGGACGTCGGTATGGGGCCGGACGGACGGCGTACGGTCCTGAAGGCCTCCGGCGACAAGGCGCACCCGGCGAACGCGGGCCGGCTGTGCACCAAGGGCGCGACCACGGCCGAGATGCTCGCCGCGCCCGGGCGGCTGACCACGGCGCTGGTCAGGGGCGACCGGGGCGAGGAGCCGGTGCCCTCACCGATCGCCGACGCGATCTCCGAGACCGCCCGGCGGCTCCGCGCGATCGTCGACGAGCACGGGCCGGACGCGGTCGCCTTCTACGTCTCCGGGCAGATGAGCATGGAGGCCCAGTACCTGGCGAACAAGCTGGCCAAGGGGTTCGTGCGGACGAACCAGATCGAGTCGAACTCCCGGCTGTGCATGGCCAGCGCGGGCATGGGCTACAAGCTGTCCCTCGGCGCCGACGGGCCGCCCGGGTCGTACGAGGACTTCGACAAGGCGGACACCTTCCTGGTCATCGGCTCGAACATGGCCGACTGCCACCCCATCCTCTTCCTGCGCATGATGGAGCGGGTCAAGGCGGGCGCCCGCCTCATCGTCGTCGACCCTCGGCGCACCGCCACCGCCGCCAAGGCCGACCTCTACCTCCAGATCAGGCCGGGCACCGACCTCGCCCTCCTCAACGGCCTGATGCACCTGATCGTCGAGAACGGCCACACCGACCCCGGCTTCATCGCCGCGCACACCGACGGCTGGGAGGACATGCCCGCCTTCCTCGCCGACTACCCGCCGGCCACCGTCGCCGAGATCACCGGAATCGCCGAGGACGACCTCCGTACCGCAGCCCGGCTGATCGGCGAGGCGGGCGAGTGGATGAGCTGCTGGACGATGGGCCTGAACCAGTCCACGCATGGCACCTGGAACACGAACGCCCTGGTCAACCTGCATCTCGCCACCGGCGCCATCTGCCGTCCGGGGTCCGGCCCGTTCTCCCTCACCGGCCAGCCCAACGCCATGGGCGGCCGCGAGATGGGCTACATGGGGCCGGGGCTGCCCGGCCAGCGGTCCGTCCTCGTCGACTCCGAGCGGGACTTCGTCGAGGAGCTGTGGGAGCTGCCGCCGGGCACCCTGCGCGCCGACGGGGTCGGCAAGGGGACCGTCGAGATGTTCCGGAAGATGGCCGACGGGGAGATCAAGGCCTGCTGGATCATCTGCACCAATCCCGTCGCCTCCGTAGCCAATCGCCGTACCGTCATCGAGGGGCTTGAGGCCGCCGAGTTCGTCGTCACGCAGGACGTCTTCACCGACACCGAGACCAACGCGTACGCGGACGTCGTGCTGCCCGGCGCCATGTGGACCGAGGGCGAGGGTGTCTTCGTCAACAGCGAGCGCAATCTGACCCTGACCCGGCCGGTCGCCGACCCGCCCGGCGAGGCGACGGCGGACTGGCGGATCATCGCGGCCGTCGCCTGCGCGATGGGGTACGAGAAGGGGTTCTCGTACGGCAGTGCCGAGGACGTCTTCGAGGAGATACGGCGGGCCTGGAACCCGGTGACCGGCTGGGATCTGCGCGGCGTGACGTACGAGCGGCTGCGGACCACGCCCGTGCAATGGCCGGCCGCCGACCTGGACGGGTCCCACCGCAATCCGATCCGGTACGTCGACCCGGACGGCGGGCTGCGGTTCCCCACCGCGAGCGGACGAGCCGCGTTCCACGCCCGGCCGCACATGCCGGCCGCCGAGATGCCGGACGACGACTACCCCTTCGTACTGAACACCGGGCGCGTACAGCACCAGTGGCACACCCTGACCAAGACGGGCAAGGTCGCCAAGCTCAACAAGCTGAACCCGGGGCCGTTCGTGGAGCTGCATCCGCGGGACGCGCGCGAGTTGGGGATCGCGGACGGGGACCCGGTGGAGGTCGCCTCGCGGCGTGGGCGGGCCGTGCTGCCGGCGGTGGTGACCGAACGGGTGCGGCCGGGGTGCTGTTTCGCGCCGTTCCACTGGAACGACCTGTTCGGGGAGTATCTGAGCGTCAACGCGGTGACGAGCGACGCGGTGGACCCGATCTCCTTCCAGCCGGAGTTCAAGGTGTGTGCCGTCTCCCTGACCCGGGTCGCGGCTCCCACGGCTGCTCCCGTTCCGGCGGAGCCGGTCGGGCAGGCGCTGACGCCGACAGCCGTCACCCCTGGCACATCCGCCACCGTGGGCTCCTTCGGCCCCTTCGGTCTGGAACCCGCGCCGCCTCCCGTCCTGTCCGCACAGGAGCGCCTGTACCTCACGGGGTTCCTCGCCGGCCTCGACTCCGGCGGGCCGGGCGTCCCCGTGCTCCCGCCGGACGCGCCCTTCAGCCCCGAGCACGCGCTGTGGGTCAACGGCGTTCTCGCCGGCATGTACTCCCGCACGGCGGCGGCACCGAGTACGCCGCGGGGCCGCGAGGTCGTCGTGCTGTGGGCCTCACAGACCGGGAACGCCGAGGAGTTCGCCACCGCCACCGCCGAGCGACTGGGCGCGGCCGGGCACCGGACCACGCTGGTCGGCATGGACGAGGCCGATGTCCACGCCCTCGACCGCACGGCCGACCTGCTCTTCATCACCAGCACGTTCGGCGACGGCGACGCTCCCGACAACGGGGCCGGCCTCTGGGACACGCTGTCCGACGACGAGGCTCCACGGCTGGACGGGGTGCGGTACGCCGTGCTCGCCTTCGGGGACTCGTCGTACGACGACTTCTGCGGACACGGGCGCCGGCTGGACACCCGGCTGGGCGAGCTGGGCGCGGTGGCCCTGGCCCCCCGCACGGACTGCGAATCGGACTACGAGCCGTCCGCCGGCGCGTGGCTCGACCAGGTCCTCACGGCGCTGGCCGGCTCGGACGCCCCCGCCGTCGAGAAACCGAAGGCCGAGCCGAGCGCCAAGCCGAACGCCAGGTCCAAGCCCGCCCCCACCACCGCCCGTCTGGTCGGCAACCAGCTGCTCAGCCGACCCGGCGGCGGCAAGGAGGTGCGGCGCTTCACCTTCGACACGAGCGGCACCTCGCTGACCTACGAGGCGGGCGACGCGCTCGGCGTGCGGCCGGTGAACTCGCCCGCGCTGGTGGAGGAGTGGCTGGCCGTGACCGGGGTGGACGGCTCAGCGACCGTACACGTGGACGGCGTTGGCGAAGCGTCCTTCGCCGAGGCCCTGCACCGGCACCTCGACATCACGAGGATCACCCCGGACCTGCTCCGCTTCGTCACCGAACGCGTCCGTGACGACCGGGGGTTGCGGCGGCTGCTGCGGCCCGACAACAAGGACGGTCTGGCGCAGTGGAGTTGGGGACGGCAGGCCGTGGACGTCATCGCCGAGCACCCGGTGCGGGCGGACGCGGAGGAGTGGGCCGGGGTGCTCAGGAAGCTCCAGCCGCGCCTGTACTCCATATCGTCCAGCCCCCTCGTCGACCCGCACCGCGTCTCACTCACCGTCTCCGTCGTCCGGTACGAGAACCTGCACGGCCGACCTCGCGGCGGTGTCTGCTCGCCGTTCCTCGCCGACGCCGAGCAGGACACCGAGGTGCCGGTCTTCGTGCAGTCGTCCCCGCACTTCCGCCCACCCGCGGACGCCTCCACGCCGATGGTGATGGTCGGCCCGGGCACCGGCGTCGCGCCCTTCGTCGGCTTCCTCCAGGAGCGGCGCGCGCTCGGGCACAGGGCGCCCAACTGGCTGTTCTTCGGCGAGCAGCACCGGGAGACCGACTTCTACTACGAGGACGAGCTCACCGCGCTGCTCGCCGAGGGCACCCTCGCCCGCCTCGACACGGCGTTCTCCCGCGACCAGCGCAACAAGGTGTACGTCCAGGACCGGATGCGCGAACACGGCCCCGAGCTGTGGCGCCGGCTGCAGGACGGCGCCCACTTCTACGTCTGCGGCGACGCCTCGCGCATGGCCAAGGACGTGGACCGGGCCCTGAGGGACATCGCGGTCGCGCACGGCGGCCTGGAGGAGGCCGAGGCGTCGGCGTACGTGAAGCAGCTGGCGGCGGCGAAGCGGTACGTCCGGGACGTGTACTGAGCCACGTCCGGGACGTGTATACCGCAGACGCCGGCGAGCGCCGACGTCAGGCTGCTGCCGTCCGCGTGAAGCGGAGCGTGGTGGCGATCGTCGTGAGGCCGCGCATCATGCCGAGCTGGTTCCAGCTCATGCCGAAGTGCTCGCGGTCGACGGTGAATTCGGCGTCCAGGGTGAGCGAGCGGTCCTCGGCGCCGACGAGGCGACCGGTGAAGGAACTGGGCCGGCTGATGCCGCGCACGGTGAGCTGACCGACCACGTGCACGCCGTCGCCGTCGCGGAGCTCGGCGCTGTGGACCGCGAAGGTGATCTCGGGGTGGTGGGCGGCATCGAGGAAGTCGGCCGAGCGCAGGTGCTCGTCGCGCTTGGCGTTGCGGGTGTCCAGGGAGGCGGCGTCCAGGGTGATCGTGCCGACGGCGGAGCCGTCGGGCCGCACCTCACCGTTGCCGGTGACGGCGCCGAAGGCGCCCTTCACGGTGACCAGGCCCCAGAACGTCCTGTGCCGGACGGCGACGGTGGAGGTGGTGCTGTCGAGCTGCCAGGTTCCGGTTTCGACGGCGACGGTCATGATCTCTCACTCCTGATCATCGGGACTCGGCACGAATCCGTAGTTCAAATTTGGATGACCTCACGCTAGCCGATACTCCAAAATTGAACAACAGCTACACTCGAATCCATGGCCGACATCCCCGACTGCCCCTCCGCCTCCGGCGACGGACTCCTGCCCGCCGAGCTGCACGCCTGGATGCTGATGCTGGCCGCGACGGGGGCCGTCGAGCAGGAGCTGCGCTCCGTCGTCAAGGAGCGACTGGACGTCTCGCACGACGAGTTCCTGGTTCTGTGCCTGCTCGCCGCGGACCCCGGCCAGGCCCTGCGCATGACGCGGATCGCCGAGCTCCTGGGCCGCCCCAAGACTCGGCTCACCTACCAGATCGCCTGCCTCCAGCACGCCGGCCTCGTCACCCGCAAGTCGGTGTGCGGCGACAAGCGGGGCGTCGAGGTTGCCCTCACCGAGAAGGCACGGGGTCTGCTCAAGGAGGCCTCCGGGGTCCTCGCCGAGACGGTCAAGGAGGCGCTGGCGCGGTTCATGGGTCCCACCCAGCGCGAGGCGATGTGCGCGCTGATGCCCGACTTCGCGGCGGAGGCGACGCCGGAGTAGCCCCGGGCGGTCGCCGAGTCGTCGCGGGTGCGGTTGCCGAACGTTCCTCAGAGGGCCGGCGTCATAGCGGTAACCGCCTTCGAAGGGACTGCCGCCATGACCGCCGTATCCCGGCCCACCCGTGCCGTGTTCAGTGCCTCACTGATCGGAGGGCTGCTCTGCGCGGTCGTCGCGTGCGGCGCCGAGACGGCGAAGAGCACGTCGGCCCACAGCCGGACCACCTGGCAGGAGCCCGCCGCCTACACGTACACGCTCCGCTCCGGCGAGGGGGAACGGACCCTGATCGGCACCTTCCGGATAACCGTCCGCGACGGTGCCGTGGTCAAGGCGGTCGGCCTGGACGACAGCGGGCGACGCGTGGCGCAGGACATCCCCGACGCGGTGCCCACCATGGGGGAACTCCTGGAGGAACTGGAGCAGGCACGGCGCGACGACGCGGACGTGGCCGAGGCGGAGTACGCCGCCGACGGGCACCCGGTGCGGATCTCGCTGGACTGGGGGAAGAACACGGTCGACGACGAGGCGCTGTATGTCATCAGCGCCTACCGGCCGATCGGCGACCAGGGGGACGGTCGGTCCTACTAGGCCGGCTGGCCCATCGCCATGAGCGCCGCCACCCGGCTGAGGGACATGGTCGAGGCACGGAACCGACACGGAGCCGACCACCGATCGACCTCGCCGAACGCGACGCCCTGCCCGCTCCGCAGGCTGGGCCCCCTGTGCACCAGGAGAGACCTCATGCGAGCAACACTCATGTACGGCGCCGGCGACGTCCGCGTCGAGAACGTCCCGGACCCGGAGCTCCAGAGCCCCACCGACGCCGTCGTACGCGTCACGGCCTCCTGCATCTGCGGCAGCGACCTGTGGCCGTATGGCCAGATGCCGACCACGCCTCAGGGCCGCCGTATGGGACACGAGTTCCTCGGCGTGGTCGAGGACGTCGGCGCGGAGGTGTCCGGGTTCAAGCGCGGGGACGTGGTCGTGGCGCCCTTCGTGTGGGCCGACAACACCTGCGACTTCTGCCGTGCCGGGCTGCAGACCTCCTGCCGCCACGGCGGCCAGTGGGGCCTGGACGGCGTCGACGGCGGTCAGGGCGAGGCCGTGCGTGTGCCGCAGGCGCAGGGCACGCTGGTGAAGCTGCCGGTCGCCGAGGACTCGACGCTGCTGCCCTCCCTGCTCACGCTCTCCGACGTGTACTGCACCGGCCACCACGGCGTGGTGACGGCGCGGGTCGGACCAGGGAAGTCGGTGACGGTGATCGGCGACGGGGCGGTCGGCCTCGGCGCCGTCCTGGCCGCGAAGCGGCTCGGCGCCGAGCAGATCATTCTGATGGGCCGCCACCAGGACCGCACGGACCTCGGCCGCGAGTTCGGCGCCACCGACGTCGTCGCCGAGCGCGGCGACGAAGGCATCGAGCGGGTGCGGGAGTTGACCGGCGGCGACGGCACGCACGCGGTCGTGGAGGCCGTCGGCGCCGAGCAGTCGATGCACACCGCCCTCGGCATCGTCCGCGACGGCGGCGCCATCAGCCGCCTCGGGGTGGCCCAGTACACGGACGTGCCGCTCGGGATGGACACGATCATGAGGAACATCACCGTGACCGGTGGCGTCGCTCCCGCCCGCGCCTACATCGAGGAACTTCTGCCGGACGTGCTGGACGGCACGGTCGAGCCTGGTCGCGTGTTCGACCACACCATCGGCGTCGACGCGGTGCCGGACGGCTACCGGGCGATGGCCGACCGCAGCGCGCTCAAGGTCCTGATCCGGCCCTGAGGCGGGCCTCCGCGCAGCGGCGGATCCGGGTGGCGGGGTGGGCGGGGTGGGCGGGATTCCGCCACGACCGGCCCTCCCTGGCCCAGCGGACCCGACTCCTCGCCGCGTAACAGGCATTCCGGACCCGAGCGTTGAGGCGCAGCAGTGCTCACCGAGGGGTGTCAGGAGACGTCGTCACGGCGTGGCGCGACATGGAAGTCGAACCCGAGCGTCCCGGGATCAACGGCTGTCGCCCCGCCATCGACGGTAAGCACGGCGCCATTGACATACGACGCTGCCGGGGACAGCAGCCAGCCGATCGCCTCCGCAACCTCACGCGGCTCGCCGGGCCGGCCCAGGGGCAGTACTCGGGTCACCTCCTCATAGGCGTTCGCCACGTCGTCTCCCGGAAGGTCCGCTTCCGCGGCGAAGCGCGCCATGCGCCGGTCGGCCATCTCGCTCCTTACCCAGCTCGGACACACGATGTTGGCCCGCACGCCCTGACGCCCGTAGTCGACGGCGACGGAACGGCAAAGCTGGAGCAAGGCTGCCTTGGACGTGGCGTACGGGACGTTGCTCGTGCCGTTGCGCAGCGCGGACACCGAAGCGACGGCGACCACCGCGCCGCGCGCCTCCAGCAAGTGCGGGATCGCTGCGCGCAGGAGCAGCAGCGGGCCGGTGACGTTGGTGCGCATCACCTCGTCCCAGTCTTCCAACGACAAGTCGCCCACGGTCCCACCGCGCCCGATGCCCGCATTGAGCACAAGCCCGTCGAGTCGTCCATACGCAGCCAGGGCCGCTCGGACGAGACCGTCGGCGGCTTCGGGGTCCCCCACATCGGACGGATACGCGAGTGCCCCTGTCTCCCGTTCGAGCCGCCGCAACGGCTCGCTCCTCCGCCCGGAGAGGACCACATGGTGACCTCCCTCGCGCAGCAGGCGCACGGTGGCCTCCCCGATGCCCGTACCGCCACCGGTCACGACCACAACTCTCTTGTCCGTCACTGCTGTTCCGGCTCCTTCAGGATCACGACTTTGACCCGAGCCTAGAACCCACCGATCCGCTACTGACCACTCGCGTGGGTTTATGGCGGTCAGGAGCCCTTGGCCGCCGGCACCAGAATCGCCACGCACTCCACATGATGCGTCATCGGAATCATGTCAGGATCGGAGAACGAGAGAGAATCTGCAGGTCAGGCACCCATTTTTCGGCTCGCTGAACGGGCTTTCAGGGGTCCGCTCAGCTGCCAGCCCACCGGCAGCCCGCCCAACTCGAACGGGTGGGCCGCGAGAATCCACTCCGCGCCGCACAGCCCGTCAGGGACTGGGTCAGCCGGCCAGTCGGGCGAGGGCCAGTGCGTGCGCTTGGGCGAGGGAGTCAGCGGCAGCGCAAGAGATGTCCGGCTGCACACCGGTACCCTCCCAGTTCGTGCCGGAGACGGGGTTGATGGCGCGGCCGACGGGAACGGTGACTTCCAGGTGTGGGTGCACCGTCCAGCCGTTGCACGGGTGTGCGCCGCCGCGGGTGGGCTCGCCGACGACTACGGCGCGGCCGAGTTGTTGGAGGTCGTACGCCAGCTCTTCGGCGGCAGAGAAGGTGCTGTCGCTGGACAGCACATACAACGGCTTGCTGCCGCCGAAGCGCGCGCCGGGTACGTGCGGCAGGCTCCAGGACTGCTCGCTGCGCTCGCTGCCGCGCCAGTACATGGTGTTGAGGTGGGTGCGCTCGTCGAGTAGGTAGCTGCAGACGAAGGCGACCGTGTCCGGGTCGCCGCCCCGGTTGGCGCGAAGGTCCACGATCAGCGCCTGGGCGCGGGAGGCCAGGGTGAGCGCGGCGCTCAGCGGTTCGGCGGCCCACTCCAGCGGAAACAGCATCGGTGCCAGCTCCACCACGGCGACCCCTCCGTCGAGCAACTGCACCCGGGGCGCACCGCCCAGCGAGGTGTCGAAGTCCCGGCGCATGGCGTCCCGGGTGGCCGCCCCCTGCTTCGGGGAGACCGGGTCGGCGTGGTGCTTCAGTCTCAGGTGTCGGTCGCCGTTGACGGACTGCAGGTCCGCGGTGACCAGCCGGGCGAGCTCCTCGGCGTCGTCGACGTCGTAGGCGCCCTCGTCGAGGCGTCGTTGCAGCAGGCCGGCGAGCTGCTCGGCTATCTCTGCGAAAACGTAGTGCTCGGTCAGCAGCCGGGCTGTCTCGTCGATGACAGGGGCCGGCGCAAGCTTCGTTGGAGTCGTCATGGCAGGGAGTAGAGCACTGCCCTTGCGAAAGCGTCAAAGAGTTTAGACACTTTCGGTATGCGCGATCAGCCTCCCTATCTGCCGCCCCCTGAGGACGTCCTGGAGATCGGTGCGCCTGAGCAGTTCGCCGCGCTCTCCCACCCGTTGCGCCAGCGGTTGCTCTTCGCACTGGGCCACCGGCCTGCCACCACCAGCCAGCTTGCGGCGCAACTCGACGCAAAGAAGGGCAACGTGGCCCACCACCTCAAAGTGCTCCGCGAAGCCGGGCTGGTCCACATCGCCGAGACCCGCCAGGTCCGCGGCGGCACCGAGCAGTACTACCAGCGCACGGCCCGTCACATGGTCGTCGCCGAACCTCAAGCGGCAGGCACCGCCGCGATGCTCGCCGCAGTTGCCCAGGAGCTGGACCGCTCCCCCGCCGAGACCCACCTGACACTGCGCCACCTGCGTCTCAGCCCCGCGAAGGCGGGAGAACTCGGCGAGACCCTTGCCCAACTGGTCGACGAGGCCGAGGAAGACGCAGAGGACGAGCCCGTGCACGGTGTGTTGGTGGCGCTCTATCAGCAGGCTCTGCCGACCAGTGCCACCAGTTCCGCCTAGCGGCACCAACCTCACGAGACAGCACACCTGGCTGACTCGAGACGAGCCGCACCCATTGACATCCAACCCAGTCGCCCCAGATCAGCGCGCTGCACGCGACTATCTTCGATGTCGAAGGACAACTGCTGATCCGACGATGCGGTCCGCATCCACACCCGTGAGCCGTCCACCGGTCAAGGTCGTGTGCCGCGACGGCTCGACCACGTACGCCGAGGCCGTCCGCCGCGCACTGCCCGACGCGGTACAGGTCGCCGGCCCCGCGCCCAATCCACCCTGTGACGCTGGCCCCAGGTGCACGGCCTGCTTGCTTCGCACAGCCCCGGCCCCGACCGCCTCGGCCGACCGTCCGTCCGTCAGGTCACCGCCTGGCTGACCCGCCACTCCGACCGGCTCACCCAGGACGACAAGCTCCGCGGACTGCGGTGAGTCCTGGCCTGCTCATGCTGGTGTCACCGAGCAGCCTCCCAGGCCGTCCACAACCCGGCGTACACACCGCCGGCATCAACCAGCTCTCCGTGGGTCCCGGTCTCGATGATCCGGCCGCGCTCCATCACCATGATCCGGTCGCATGTTGCCGCTTGGGAGAGACGGTGCGCGACTACGACTGCGGTGCGCCCGGCGAGGACGGCATCAGCAGCGCGGTCGAGCTGTCCGGCGTAGGCGGAGCCGGCCTCGGCGGTCGCTTCGTCAAGGATCACCAGATCAGCGTCGGTGAGCAGCAGGCGGGCGAGGGCGAGTTGCTGCGCCTGTGCGTCGGTGAGCGGGTGTCCGCCGACACCCAGCAGGGTGTCCAAGCGGTCGGGGAGAACATCGAGGATCGATGCGGCCCCGGTGGCTTCCAGCGCTGCATGGAGGTCGCGGTCGGTAGCGCCGGGCGCGGCGAGGGTGAGGTTGTCGCGCAGGGTGCCCGCGAAGACGTGGACCTCCTGGGTGATCATCGCGGTACGGCTGGGGCGGGTCACCCTCCCGGCCTCGGGCAGGTGGGTGCCGGCGACCACGCCGGCGAGCGTGGTCTTGCCTGCCCCGGACACGCCGACGACGGCCACGCGCTGGCCGGGCGGGATGTCGAGGGTGATGTCGTCGAGCACCCGTGGCCCCTCGCCGTAGCGGAAGGACACCTCGTCGAGCCGTACGGCGGTGCGCGCGGCCTGCGCCGGGACATCCGACGAGCCGCACGGAATCGTGACGACCCCGATCATGCGGCTCATCGATGCGAGGGCGGACTGCAGGGTGTCGATGACCAGAAGCAGTTGGTTGACCGGTCCGAGCAGGCGTAGCACGAGCAGCATGGCGGTGGTGGCGCCGCCGACGGTCGATGCGTCGTGGTCGATGAGGACGAAGCCGACGACGAGTACGGCGGCCAGGCTCAGGCACTCCCCGAGGTTGAGCCGGGCATTGAGCATGCTCAGCACGGTGCGTGCGCGCAGCGACTGCCGCGCGACGCGCCAGGAGTCCGTCATCACGGCCCGGTGCCGCTGCTCGGCGAGCCCGAAACCGAGCACGGTGGCATAGCCGCGCTGGGACTCGAGGATCTGCTGGGCACGCGCGCTCATCGCTGTGCGCTCGGCGCGGTAGACCCCCAGCCCGATGCGCAGGTACCACCGCACGGCCAGCACGTAGACCGGCAGCACGACGGCGAAGGCGGCCGCGTAGGGCCATTCCAGTGCCGCGAGCCCGCCCAGCGACACGACGATGGTGAAGGTGGTGACGGTGAGCACCGGGATGACGGCGGGGGCGGCGTCTGCGACCGCGGTGACGTCGTCGCTGGACCGCGAGATCAGGTCGCCGGTGCCGACGCGCTCGACGAGGTGCTGTGGGAGCGTCATCGCGCGGCCCACGAGCTGCTCGCGCAGCGCGGCGAGGATGGAGTGGTAGACGCGGGTGGCGAGCACGATCGTCAGCGCGGTGCCCATAGCCCCGAGGACTGCCGAGAGCACCATGACGGCCGTGACCGTCAGCACGGTGGCGAGGTCCGCGGTCCCGTCCTGCACGCGGTCGACGAGGAATCCGATCGCCACGGAAACGGTCAGGTCGACACCGGTGCTGACGATTCCCAGCACCCCGGTCGCGGCGAGCCGGAGCCGGTAGCCGCGGCTGAACCGCCACACCTCCCTGACCGTCTCGCGGCCGCTCGCGACCGGCAGGCCGGGCAGCACGGCATCGGGAGCCGTGGTCTCGGCCACGGCGGAGGTGCCGTTCACAGCGCCGTCCTTGAGAGTGCGGGTACGTCGTCAGGCAGCTCGACGACGCGGTCGCAGGCGGCGAGCAGCGCCGGGGCCGAGGCGATCAGCAGCGTCGAGCGGCCTGCCCGGGCACCGCGCAGCCGGCCTGCGATCGTGTGCTCGGTGACCGAGTCGACCGCGGTGGTCGGGTCGTGCAGTACGAGCACCGGCGCGTCGCTCGCCAGGGCGCGGGCGAGCGCGACCCGTTGGCGCTGGCCGCCCGAGAGCCGGTTGCCGCCCTCGCCGACCGGGACGTCGAGGTCGGCCGCGAAGTCGTCGCAAGCGGCGGCCCGCACCGCGGCGTCGGCCCGCTCGGGCGCGCCCGCGGTCGCGGCGACGTTGTCGCGGAGGGTGCCGCTGAACAGCGTGGCGCGGTGCGGCGCGACGGTGACCCGGGAGCGGTACTCGACCGGGGACAGCTCCCGCGCCGCGATCCCGTCGAGCCGCGCCTCGACGCCACCTTCGGTCCACGGGTCCAGCAGCGCCTCGACGACACGGGCGGCGGTCCGGTCGTCGGCGCGCAAGCCCACCAGCTCGCCGGGCTCGACCCGGATCGTGGGGGGGGGGGCCGCGGGGGCCGGCCGCGCCGAGCGCAACCGAAGCCGCAACGGGGTCGCCCGGCCCGGGGCCGGGGGCCGGGCGCGCGGCGGGGGCCCGCGCCCCGCCCCGCCCCCCGCCGCCCCCCCCCCCCCCCCCCCCAGTTCGCGGTTGTTGGAGGGGAGCAGCGACAGGAGGTAGCGGACCTCTTCGAGGCAGGTGCGTTCGTCGTCGTAGAC